>JAPOOQ010000387.1 GCA_026713345.1 Gemmatimonadota bacterium
CTCCGCCGGATTGTCGCTGCTGGCCCGGAAGCGGTAGTTCGGCTGAATCATCAGCACCTTCGGTCCCACCCGGTGGAAGCGCACCACCCGTGATCCCGACTGCTGGCCCCGGTCGATCCCGATGTCGTTCGAGCCGAGCCCCGCCCCGACCCCCGCCGCATGCAGGATGTCGGTGTCCCAGACTCCGATCTCGAGCCAGATGCGGCCCGCAGCCTCATCCCAGTAGATCGGCAGAAAGCCGTCCATCCGCTCCATCGAAGCGGTCCGGTCCTCGATGCTCTGGGGGTCGTCTCCACCCTGCCGGGCCTGGGCGGCCGCGGGTCCGGCGGTGGCAAGGGCGGTGGCAAGGGCCGCCAGGGCGAGCAGGTGTCCGCCACGGCTCCGCCCGGTGCCTTCGAGGTCAGGGGTCTTCATCGTTTGGTCCTTTCTTCGGGTGAACGGGCCCTGAACGAATTCGCCGAGGGGCGATGCACGCCGGGCGCCGTCATGTGGTCCTGGGAACGTCAGCCGTCCCCTGCAAGCAGCCCGCGCACCGCGTCCGCCACCTGCTCCATTTCATCGTGCGTGTTGTAGAGGTGCGGCGAAACCCTGACGCTGCCGCGCCGGAGCGACGCCACCACCCCCGCGGCCTCGAGTCCCTCGAGGAGTGCCTCGCCCTCCAGGCCGGGATGGCGGAAGGTGAGGATGTGCCTCCGGCATGCCGCATCGGGCGCAGTCACGCATCCCAGCGCCTCCAGTCTCCCGGCCAGGTCCGCCACCAGCGCGCAGACGTGCGCCCGCACCCGCTCAATCCCCGCTTCCTCCAGCAGCTCCAGCGCCGCGGCGAACCCCGCGATCAGTGGATATGCAAGGCTGCCCTCTTCGTAGCGGCCGGCGTCGCCGAGCAGTTCAAAGTGCACACGGTCGAAGTTGAAGGCGTCGGTCGTGCTCCTCCAACCGAGCAACGGGGGATGGATCCTGTCCACCACCGACCGGTCCACGAAGACGGCCCCGATCCCCATGATCCCGAGCATCCACTTGTGGCTGTCGGCGGAAAGGACGTGGATCCCGGCCTCCTTCACATCGATCGGCAGGGCGCCCACGGTCTGGATCCCGTCGACGCAGAAGAGTACGCCGCGGTCCCGGCAGAGGCGGCCCAGCGCGGGCAGGTCGGTCACCGCGCCCGAGGCGTACTGCGCCGAACTCACGGCCAACACACGCGTGCGCGGCCCGATCGTGCGCGACGCCGCCTCGACGGTCACGGTCCCGTCGGCGTCGGTGGGGATCACATCCAGCGCCGCGATCCCGCGCCGGTCGAGGTCCATCCAGGGGTAGGCATTGGAGGGGTACTCGACCGTGGCCGCCGCCGCGACGCGGTCGCCGGGACGCCAATCCAGGCCGGCCGCGAGGAGGGACAGGCCGTGCGAGGTGTTGCGCACGAACGCGACCTCGTCGGGGCCGCAGCCGACCAGGCGGGCGAAGCGCTCGCGGCACCCGGTGGCCAGCGATTCCCAGTCGTCGAAGCTGGGCCGGCCGAGTCGCGCGAGGGAGTCCATGAAGCGGTGGACGGCGTCGGCAGCGCGCGTCGAGGTGGGAGCGACGCCGGCGTGGTTGAGGAAGATGTGCGTTCGGGAGACGGGGAATTCGTCGCGGTAGTGCGCGAGGGGTTTCATGGGGAGTGCTGGATCCCGAAGGGGGTGCGGGTGATGCGCCGGGCGCGGGTTTCGCGCCGGATCGCCTTGTTGTGCCTGATGGTGTCAAGGTCGGCGTATCCGCGGGCGTGGTCCAGATGCACGCAGAGGGCGCGGTAGCGGATGCCGTGTCCGCGGACGCCGGCGTTTTCGAGGCGCTCGCCGAGTTCGCGGTCCTGGCCACCGTACCCCATGCGTTCGTCGAAGCCGTTGGCGGCGATCAGGTCGTTGCGCCAACCCGAGGCGTTGTGCCCGTTCCAGCTCGGCCGAGTCGTTGTGATCCGGTCGGCCGTGGCGGCGGCCCACCCCGGCACGGCGAGCTTGGCCATGCGACGCCGTCCCCGTCCGCCCCGCGACCGGATCCACCGCACCGAGAAGGCGTCCCCCGACTCGATGTCGGCCCGCGTGATCGCCCGGCTCACCTCCATCGGCAACTTCACGTAGCCACCCGACAGGAAGCGCCCCTGCGCGGCGTGGGCCCGGTGCACGGCCACGAAGTCCGCCCTGGGGATGCAGTCCCCGTCCGAAAACACCATGTAGTCGCCCCGCGCCGCCTCGATCGCCCGGTTCAGGATGCGCGACTTGCGGAACCCCTCGTCCGGCTGCCACACCCGGCGCACTTGAATGCCCGCCCGCGCGCCCTCACCCGAATACGCGCGAATCACACGGGCCGTCTCCTCGCCCGACCCGTCGTCGGCGATCACCAGCTCGAAATCCCGGCTGGACTGGCACAGGTAGCCCCAAAGC
>JAPOOQ010000388.1 GCA_026713345.1 Gemmatimonadota bacterium
ACGTTACGCCGGTTCTGTGGCCGGATTTCACCAGGGAAGACCTGTTCGAGGCGATCCTGGACTACCAGCGGCGCGAGCGCCGGTTCGGCAGGGTGACTGCCGGATGAGCGGTACGTCCAAGTCCCGGTCCATCTCGGGCGAATTGCGGGCCAGAGTGCTGGTCGTGGCGCTGATCACGCCGATTGGCATCGCTACCATCTATCTGGGTGGCTGGTACTTCACGGCTCTGGTCGCCACCATCGCAGCAATGACCGCCCGTGAATTCTACCGACTCGTGAAGAACAGGGCGGGACGGCCGCTTGCGTGGCTGGGCGTTCCCGCCGCGGTGTTTCTGGTGCTCGTCGCCGGCTACGAGCCGAGCTTTCACGCCTGGGGCAACCGCGCGCTGTCACTACTGCTGCTTCTGGGACTCGTGTCGGTGGCATTCTCGATCTTCAACCGCTCTACGAATCAGCCGCTGCTCTCCGCGACGGCGACCGTGTCGGGTGTGCTTTACACGGGCGGAACCCTGTCCTTCGCACTCCTCCTGCGCAGCCTCCCCGAGGTCCGCGGCGCGATGCCGGTCCGTCCGATCGAGGGTTTTCTGCTGGTGATGCTGCCGGTTGCGGTCACCGCACTGGGCGACACCGCCTCGTACTTCGTGGGCAAGCGCATGGGCCGCAGGCGTCTGGCGCCCCGGCTAAGCCCCGGCAAGACGATCGAAGGCAGCATCGGCGGGCTGGCAGGGGCTGTGGTCACGGGTTATGTGGCCGGCCTGTTCATGGACGGGGTCGGGACCCTGGTTCTGTCACCGCCGGTGTGCGCCGTGATCGGACTCCTTCTGGGGATTGCCGGGCAGCTGGGCGATCTGTCCGAATCCGTGCTCAAGAGGGAGGCGGGCGTGAAGGACTCCGGCGGCCTCCTGCCCGGGCACGGGGGCTTCCTCGACCGCTTCGACTCGCTTCTGTTCACGGTGCCTCTGGCGTACGGACTGGTGCTGCTGGCGCAGGTTCTGGCTTGAAGCGCCTGGTCATCCTTGGCGCCACGGGCTCGGTGGGTCGCTCGGCGCTGGCGGTGGTCCGCCGCCATCCCGGGCGTTTCCGGGTGGTGGGACTGGCGGCCGGCCGCTCGGTCGCTGCGCTCGCGGCGCTGGCCGCGGAGTTCCGGCCGACCCGCGTCGCGCTGGCCGATCGGGCCGCCCTCGACGGGCGCCCCGAGCTGAGGGCGGCGGGTTGGCGGACGGGGCCCGACGGCGTGGCGGAGCTCGCCGCTTTCCCGAGCGCCGACATCGTGGTCAACGCGATCGTGGGAGCCGCCGGCCTGCGGCACACCATCGCCGCGCTGGAAGCGGGGAAGCGCTGCGCCCTGGCCAACAAGGAGTCTCTGGTCGCCGCGGGCGAGATCGTTCTGGACGCGGCCCGCCGGGGCGGCGGGGAGCTCGTCCCGGTAGACAGCGAACACTCGGCGATCCTGCAGTGCATCGGCGAAGCGCGGCCCGACGAGGTGCGCCGAATCATCCTGACGGCGAGCGGCGGCCCCTTCCGCGATCTGGATGCTGCGGCCATGGTTGGGGTCGACGCCGGCATGGCGCTCAGGCACCCGACCTGGGAGATGGGCGCCAAGATCACCATCGACTCGGCGACGCTGGCCAACAAGGCCCTGGAGGTGATCGAGGCGCACTTTCTCTACGGCCTCCCCTACGACCGGATCGACGTCGTCGTCCATCCCACCTCGATCGTCCACTCCTTCGTGGAGTTCGTCGACGGGTCGGTGCTGGCCCAGATGGGCGAGCCCAACATGGAGCTTCCGATCCTGCACGCCCTCAGCTGGCCGCGCCGTCCTCCGGACCGGGCGCTCTGCACCTTCGATCCGCTCAGGTCGTCGCCGCTGACCTTCGAGCCGGTGGACACGGAGCGCTTCCCGCTCTTCGGCCTGGGCGTGGAGGCCGGCCGGACCGGAGGGGCCGCGCCGGCGGTCTTCAACGCCGCCAACGAGGTGGCCGTCAAGGCGTTTCTGGAAGGAAGGGTTAGTTTCCGGCGTATGGCTGGTGTCGTCTCCGGGGCGCTCGACGCGCTCGGGGGGCGCACTGCCGATTCGCTGAAGGAGATATTGGAAGTGGACGCCGCCGCCCGCCGGCACGCCGCTTCGCTGGTATAGGAGCCCGGATGCGGCGATTCGTCCACCGGGCCGACAGGGGAGGGACATGACGACACTTCTGGCTACGGTCGTTCTACTGGGCGTCCTGATCTTCGTGCACGAATTGGGACACTTCTGGGCGGCCAAGGCGGTCGGCATCGGGGTGGAGCGGTTCTCCATCGGGCTGGGACCCCGCGTTTGGGGGTACACCCGGGGCGAGACGGAGTACGTTCTCTCCGCCATTCCGCTGGGTGGCTATGTGAAGATGCAGGGGATGGATGACGAGGTGATGGAGCACCTCGAGGGTGGCGCGTCCGATGCTCCGCGCAGGCCCGATCCCCGCGACTTCGACGCGAAGCCCATCTGGGCAAGGGCCTTCGTGATCTCGGCGGGCGTGATCATGAACATGCTCTTCGCGCTGGTCGGCTTCAGTGCGAAGGCCGCCTTCTGGGGGTTCGAGGAGATTGCGACGACCCGCGTGATGGCCGTCGCGGACAGTACGCTGCCGGCTGGCACGGAGGCGCTGGCCGATATCGCGCCGGGTGCCGAGATCGTGCGAATCGGCAACACCGGGCTGCAGTCCTGGAACCAGGTACAGCGGGCCTTCGTGGAGTTGCCCCCGGGGGTTGTGAGCGTGGTCACGGAGACGCCGTCGGCCACCTTCCAGATCGAGATTCCGGACGGTCTGGAGGACCGGCGTGCGCTGGCCCTGTCTCTGGTACCCTGGGTCGAGGCGCGGGTGGGCCGCGTGACGTCCGGATCCGCTGCCGACCGCGCCGCCATCCTGCCGGGTGATCTTGTCACGAGCGTGACGGCTGTCCCGGTGGCGAGCTGGACCGACATGGTCAGGGAGATCGCCGCGAGGCCGGGCGAGCGGGTCGAGATCGGGATCATGCGCGACGGGACCCCGTTGTTACGCGTGGCCGAACTCGAGGTTGTCGAGGACGGGGAAGGGGAGCGGGGGCAGCTGGGGGTCTACCAAGCGACCGTCCACGTGTCGGTGGGTCTTGGCGAGGCCGTTGCCTACGGGGTATCCGAAACGAACCGCATCACCCGACTGATTCTTGGTTTCCTGCGCGACCTCGTCACTCTGAACGTCTCCCCGCGGGATGTGGGCTCGATCGGTACGATCGCGGTCGCATCGGGTGACGCCGCCTCGCGGGGAATGGCGGAGTTCCTGGAATTCATGGCGCTCTTCAGCATCAATCTGGCCATCCTCAACATGCTGCCGATCCCCGTGCTCGACGGCGGCCACATGGTGTTCCTCGGGCTCGAACTGGTCCGCGGGCAGAAGCTGACCGTCAAGCAACGGATTCGCTGGAGCCAGGTGGGGCTGTGGGTCGTTGTGGCGATCATGGTATGGGCCCTCGGCAACGACCTGCTGCGCTTTCTCGGGTTGTAGCGGAAGCGGAGCGCTGATCAGCAGGGGTGCGGCGAGCCGCCGGCGTACGGGGACGCGCCACCTGGGGCGGCTCAGAAGAGGGATAGCTGCGCCGGGCGATTTCGTTCGCTGAGCTCCGCCAGATCGACGAGGGGGGTGGGGTGGTCCGCCGCGGCCACCAGCACCTGCCCCTTGTAGCCCTTCCTCTTGAGCGCCCGTTCCATCACGGATCTCGCAAGCGCCGGCGTGTTCGTTTCCTCGGAAAGGTGTGCGAGGACGACCACCGCAAGCCGGGGGCTCAGCAGTTCGAGGGCGAGGTCGGCGGCGGCCCGGTTGGAGAGGTGGCCCTGGCTCGAGGCGATCCGCGCCTTGACCGCAGTGGGGTAGGGGGCCGCCCAGAGCATTTCGGCGTCGTGGTTCGACTCGATCACCAGGGCGTCGCACCCGCGCAGCGCATGCTTCGCCTGGACCCCGGGACGACCAAGGTCGGTCGCAATGCCAAGGCGGAGTCCGCTCACCGGATCGCTGACGGCGACCGCCACCGGCTCCGCGGCGTCGTGAACGGTGATGAACGGCTCGACATCGAGGTCGTCCACCGTGACAGGGTAGCCTGGCCGGTAGACGTGCACGGTTTCGGTTCCCTTCAGCAGGCGACTGAACGCCTCCCGCGTCCCCGCCGTCATGTAGAGCGGCGTGCCGTGGGCGCGCGCGAAGACGCCGGCGCCGCGGGTGTGGTCGCCGTGTTCGTGGGTCAGTACGATCGCCGCGATCTGCCCGGGTCTCCGGCCGACCGCCTCCAGCCGCGCGGCGAGTTCCCGGCCACTGAAGCCCGCGTCGATCAGGATGCTGGTCGAGCCCGCCGCCACCATCGTCGCGTTGCCCCGGCTGCCGCTTCCCAGCACGGAGAAACGCACCGGGTCAGCCGCCGGGGTGGGCTCGAAGCCCCGCCGTGTCGTGGAAAGCCCGCCGGTAGAGCTCCCGCATCCCGGGCGCCAGGGTCACGCCGCGCCGCCGCATGACCACGGCCGCCGTGTCCAGGAAGCGCTCGATGTCGTACTCACCGGAACCGGCGCCGCTGCCCCACGCAAAAGGCGGCACGGATTTTGGCGGCAGCCGCCCGCCGAACAGGTTGGAGCCGGCCCCCACAACCGTGCCCGTATCGAGGAGCGTACCGATTCCGGTGCGCACGTGGTCTCCCAGCATGCACCCGGCCTTCATCAGCCCGGTCTCGACCGTGCGGCCGTCGACCTGCACACGGACTGGACCGTAAGTGTTCTTAAGGTTCGAATTACTGGTCATAGCGCCTAGGTTGACCCAGCGCCCCACAATCGAATGCCCCAGAAAGCCGTCGTGGGCCTTGTTGGCGTGCCCGAGCACCAGCGACGATACCACTTCGCCCCGGACCCTGCATTCGGGCCCGATGCTGACGCCCGCCAGTTCGCCGCCCAGGATCGTGGATCCCGGCCCCACCCACGCTGGCCCGCAGATGCGGCCCGGCGCCCGCACGTGCGCGCCCGTGCCCACCATGACGGGCCCGCCGGTCGTGTCCAGCACCACGCCCGCCTCAACCACCGCGCCCGGTGCGACGCTGATCGCGCCGTCGCCCACGCGGTGTACACCGGCAGGCAGCGCAGTCCCGGGGAAGCGCGCGCCGTCCGCGCGGAGGCGCTCCCGGTTCGTGGCCATCAATTCCCACGGGCTGGCCAGCACCCGGCCCTCGACGGCGACCCTCGGCCATGCCTCCGGGTAGCGCCCAGCCTCAATACCGCCTGGCAGCGCCGTGCCGTGCGGCACCCGGATGCCAACCGGCGTGCCGCCCGCGGACACCACGACAGAACCCCCGGGCCATTCGGCAGGCGCCTCGTCGGGCACGAAACGGCTCGACAGCAGAAGTCTGTGGCCGTTGTCGCCCGGTTCATCGCCGGTGAGGCAGGGCGGTGCGCCGGGTTCCTCGAAGCCCCGGAGGGCATCGCCCGCGAAGTGCCCCTCGCACCGGGCGGCGAACACGCGTTCGCTCCTCGCTCTCAGCGTCTCGGTGCCGAAGAGGAGTTCCCCCGCGGGCCGGGTGAGCGCGAAGGGGTGCCAGCCACGCGCGACGGGATCGTCGAAGAGGAAGAGTCGGTGCGGCGCGGCCATCAGCCGGAGCCGCGCAAGAATCGCTTCAGCTCCGCAGAACGGGACCGCGGCATGACGAGCGTCTCCCGTTCCGTCCGGACCACCAGGAGATCCCGCACGCCGAGCAACACCACGCGCCCCGACTCCGCGACGGCGATGTTGCCGCTTGCGTCGGCGAGGTGCACCTCCCCCTGCGCCACATTCCCTTCCCGGTCCGCGCGCCTGTGACGCGCGAACGCCTCCCAGGTTCCCACGTCGTCCCACGCGAAGGTCGCGTCGAGGCAACCCACCCTGGCGCTGCGCTCCAGCACGCCCTCGTCCACCGACACCGGCTCCACCTCGTTGAAGAAGCCCGCGACATCGCCCCTCTCGAGCAGCGGAAACGCGCGCGCGATCCCGGGGGCGTGCGCCTCGACTTCGGCCAGGAAGGTGGCGGCCGGCCAGATGAAGATCCCGGAGTTCCAGCGGTATCCCTCCTCGATGTACCGGGCAGCGGTGGACGCGTCCGGCTTCTCCGCGAACGCCTCGACGCGAAAGGCCCGGTGGCCGGGCGGCGCCTCCAGGGGACGGCCGGGCCGCAGGTAGCCGTAGCCGGTTTCGGGCCGGTCGGGAGGGATGGCGATCGTCATCAGGAGGTCGTCGCGCACGGCGATGCCGGCCGCGGCGCGAACCGTGTCCCGGAAGGCGGAGGCAGGGTCGATGACGTGATCGGCGTGGAGCGAGACCATCACCGCGCCGGGGTCGGCGCGTTCCAGTTCCCAGGCCGCCCACGCGATTACCGGTCCCGTGCCCCGAGCCCGGGGCTCTGCCAGGAAAGCGCTCGCCGGCAGGCCCGTCACTTCACGGATCGGAGCCACGAGACTTTCCCCGGCCAGGATCCGGGTCCGCTCCGGGGGCGCCAGTCCGGGGAGCCGCTCGAGGGTGTCGACGATGAGCGGTTGCGCGGATCCGAGCGGAAGCAGCTGTTTGGGCCGATCCGCCCTGCTGAGGGGCCAGAAGCGCTGGCCGGATCCCCCCGCCAGGACGGTGACCCACACGGAGGGCCCGGACGTGCCCGTCACGGGTTCACCCTGACGGTCCAACGAGCCGGGAAATGTATGGTAAACATGACATTTGGTAATGTTTTCCTTACGCATTGGCCAGCCGGGCACGGTGGTCGGGCATCAATTCATAGCCCACCTCATGCGGCGGGGTTGCCCCGACAGGCGGCGGGAACCTAGCCGGGCAGGGGTTCGCGGGTCAAGAATGGAGGGAGCCGTTCCACGGTTGACGGAAGGTCGCCGCGCTCGGTAATTTGGACCATGAGAAATCCAGCAGGCTCCGCGGCACGGACGCTCTCCGCCCCACCTTTGTGGCGGCTGGTCTTCGCCAGCTTCCCCACCGCGGTGCTGGCGCTGGCCGTTCTGGCGGCGTGCGACGACGATCCGCTGGCTGTGCGCTGGATCGAGAGTCCCGACACGGTTCGCCTCTACGCACTGTCCCGAACGGAACCGAATCTGTATTCCGGTTTCGACTTTCACCCCCGCCAGCCGGTTCTGATCGAGAGCCTGGCAACGGGGGGCAATTTCGATCTGGCCGTCGACACGGCGGGAGGAGAGTTCGTATGGCTTCCCCCGGGCGCGCTGGGAATCACCTCCTCGGCCGGGATCGCGACGCTGGAGGGGGAGACCTTCGAGTCGGCCGTCAGGGCGCCGGGAGACACCGCCCAATACGCTACCGACGTGCCCGTTCCCGTGAGGACCCGCACCACCTACGTGATCCGCACCCGCGGGCACGCCGGGCTGTTCGGCATCAACTGCAGCTACTACGGCAAGTTCGAGGCGCTGGCCATCGATGTCGCGTCGGGCCAGGTCGTCTTTCAGTTCGATGTGAGCCCCGCCTGCAACAACCGGGATCTCATCCCGCCGGATTAGAGAGGCCCGTGGACAGAGCCCTCCCGGCATTCGAGCGGCGATGCATGCGCGCTGGACCGCTTCGCCTCCTCTGATGCTCGACATCGGTCTGGTGCGCCGCGATCCCGAACGGGTGATCGCGGGTCTCGACAGAAGGGGAATCGAGGATGGGAGGGCGACGATCGCGGCCGTCGCGGAGCGGGACAGGACCCGCCGGGAGGCGCTCAAGCGGGTCAACGACCTGAAGGCCCTCCGCAACAAGACCTCGAAGGAGATCGGTGCCGTGAGGCGGCAGGGGGGGGACGCGAGCGGACAGATTGCGGCCATGCGCGAGGTGGGGGACGAGATCGCCGGGCTGGACGCGGTCGTGGCCGAAGCTGACAGCTGGCTGGCCGAGACCCTGGCGACGATCCCCAACCTCCCCGAGGAGCCGGTCCCCGCTGGGGGAGTCGAAGCCAACCGGATCGTGCGGCAGTGGGGATCCCCTCCGGACCATTCCTTCGCCCCGCGCCCCCACTGGGAGCTGGGGGAATCGCTCGGGATTCTGGATCTGGCCGCCGCAGCCAAGGTGTCCGGATCCGGATTCACGGTGCTGCGTGGACGCGGCGCCGCGCTCCAGCGGGGATTGATCAACTGGATGATCGGACTGCACGCCGCCGAGCACGGGTACGAAGAGGTGCGGGTCCCGTACCTTGTCACGGCCTCGACCATGACCGGCACGGGCCAGCTGCCCAGGTTCGCCGAGGAATCGTACGTGACCGAGCCCGACGCCCTGTGGCTGATTCCGACGGCCGAAGTCCCAGTCACCAATCTGCACCGCGAGGAGATCCTGAGCGGGGATGCCCTGCCGCTCAAGTATGTCGCCTACTCGCCGTGCTTCAGAAGGGAGGCGGGGGCGGCCGGCCGGGACACGCGAGGCATGCTGCGGGTGCACCAGTTCGACAAGGTGGAGCTGGTCCGCTTCGAGCGCCCGGAGGCCAGCGCGGCCGCCCTGGAGGAATTGACCGCCGAGGCGGCCCGCATCCTGGAGCTGCTCGGGCTGCACTACCGGGTGGTCCTGCTGGCCGCCGGGGATCTCGGCTTCTCCTCGGCGCTCACCTACGACCTCGAGGTCTGGGCGCCGGGCGTCGGGAAGTGGCTCGAGGTTTCGAGTTGTTCCAACTTTCGCGACTTTCAGGCGCGGCGGGCCCGGATCCGGTACCGGCCGAAAGCGGGTGCGTCGGCCGGATTCGTGCACACGCTCAACGGTTCGGGGCTGGCGCTGCCGAGACTCATGGTGGCCCTGCTGGAAACGTATCAGCGGGAAGACGGCTCGGTGCGCCTCCCGGAGGTGCTCGCTCCGGCGGTCGGCTTCACGCACATCACGGCCCCGGATTGACGGCCCGGGAAGGTTCTCCTCCACACACGGAGGAGGGGCGATGAACGGAAAAAAGGTAAAGCGCAACCCGACGGCGTCGCGGACCTGGCCGACCGCGCTCGCCATGGTGTTCGTGGCGCTGCTGGTCTGGTACATGGTCTACACGGCCGCGATCGTCCGCTCCCGCGATGCCGACGTCGAGATCACCGCCAGGATCTACGCGGCGGTCCAGCAGGGAATGACGAGCCAGGACCGGCGTGGCGAACAGGCCGCGCTTGCGGATCTGCAGGAGCTTCTGGTCAATCTCGGTGTGCCGCTGGTGGTCACTTCGGGTGACGACGGGCGCTACATCGCCGCCGCAAACCTGCCGTTCGCCATCGCCGATCCCCCGACGCCGGAGGACACGGCACGCATCCTCCGCTACACATCCGAGCAGCTGGACGCCCGCAACGAGCCTGTGGTGGGGAGTGGCCGGAGCCAGCTCGTGCACTACGGGATCACGCCGGAGGAGGCCAGGCTGCGGTGGATCCCCATCCTCTGGGGGGCGGGAATGCTGCTTACGGTCCTGCTGGCGGTGTCGGTCTTCCGGTATCAGCGCCGGACCGCCGCGGAGCAGGC
>JAPOOQ010000389.1 GCA_026713345.1 Gemmatimonadota bacterium
GGACTGGGCCTACAACCTGCTGATGAGCGTCGAGCCGTATGGCCTGCTCTTCACCAACGGCGACAACGACACCTTCCCGCTCTGGTATCTGCAGGAAGTGGAGGGAATCCGGCGGGACGTGACCGTCGCGGTGACGTCGTACCTCAACACCGACTGGTACGTGAAACAGCTCCGGGAGCTCACGAGCCCCTGCGGGCCCGGCGAGGACCCGGACGAAGACCCCACCCGGATCATCTGCCAGCGTCCCTACACGGCCGAGAATACGCACGCCATGTACACGCACGATCCGGCGGAGGCCGAAGCGCTCGGCAAGGTCCCGCTCCTCCTGCGCGAGCCGATCCGGGTGCCGACGAAGTCAATCACGACCCTCGACGACGCCACGATCGAGGCCGTGGCGACGGGCCGTCAACGAATAGAAGTCGATAGCATTCAGTCGATCGGCCTCGGGCCGATTTCGGGGACGATGGCCGGGCCCCGCGTGCTGATGCCCTGGCATGTGTTCGCCCTGAACGCGATTGCGAATTCGATCGATGACCGGCCGCTGTACTTCGCCTCCAGCGGTACGGCGGCCACGGAGTTCGGGCTCCGGGGACATGTCATCCGCCAGGGGCTTGCGTTCCGGCTGTGGCCGGGGAATCCCGCGGAGCTGGTGGACTCCGGGGTGGTCCCGAATCGGACCATGGACATGTATGCGGGAGTCGTGGGGCCGTGGGTGGATGTCGTGCGCACGCAGACGCTGGCTTATGACGTGTTCATCCACCGGAGCGGCCTGCCGGACGAGTGGGCGGAATGGAAGGACAGGTCCACGATCGGCATCCCCAACTACTACTCCTGGGTGTACCGGGGGCTTCTGTCGTACGCCAACCTGATCGGCGACGAGGAGGCAATCGAGCAATACCGCGAACGCGCCGATGCCTGGGCCCGGCTGGATGCCGTTTTGGAGGAAGAAGCCGAGGAAGACCAGGAAACCGGGGGCAGCGGAGGCTGAACCGGCGAACGGGCGAGCACCGAGAGCGGCGGCGGGGCCGTCAGTCCCCCTGCAGCCAGATCGTCGCCAGGCCCAATCGCTGTCGCCTGACGCGACTGCCCTTGCCTGAGGCTTCGAACCTGTAGACCAGGTCGAAGCACTCGGGGGCGCCGGCCACGACCTGCGGGGTCGCCTTCGCCAGGACCAGCGGGATGCGTTTCGCCAGACCGACCAGCTCCGCCAGCGCGCGTGGCAGGTCCTCGGCCCCCAGGCGCTCCAGCCCTGACGGGAGGACGATGGATCCCAGCCGCACACCCGCATCCGCAGCCATCTCCGCCAGGGTGAGGCGCGCTGCCAGTTCCAGCGCCGCCTCCGCCTCTCCGTCCGCGCGCTTTCCCGCCGTCCAGTCCGAGTACAGCTCGGGAAACGTGGACGCGAACCGCCCGCCCCCGAGGCCAACGAGCCTGGCGTGAACCTGCGCGCGGAAACGTCCCCGCGCGGCCTCGGCCGACGGGGTGGCCGCCGCGGCGGGCCGTCCGGCGAGCCGTGCTTCCAGCGCCAGCAATCGTTCCAGACGCCCGGCAACCGCTTCCAGCTCGCGTGCCGCGGCCCGGTGACGCTGGAGCTCTTCGGCAAGGTCCTCGATCTCGGCGCTCAGTTCCAAAGCGCGGGTCTCCAGCGACTTCAGCCCCTCGGGCTTGAGCTCGAGCTGGGATCGCCGGCGGCGCCACCACTTCCCGTCCTGCACCACCGCCTCCCACTCCTCCCGGCGCGCGCGCCGCACCGCGTCCGTGCGGTCGCCCAGAGGCCGGTCACAGTTCGCGCAGGCGGCGTCCTCCCCCCCTTTGCGAATCTGTTCGAGCCGGCCCCTCAGCTCCTTCTCCCGGTCCCGGTAGAGGAGCAGACGGGTCTCGGCGTCCTGCCGTTCGCGCACCCACGCCATCGCTGCGGCTTCCGCGTCGCCCTGCACCACCGCCGCCTCCCCCCGCAACCCCCCCAACCGCTCCTCCACCCTCCCCACCCCCTCGCGCAGCCGCGTCAGCCTCTCCACCTCGGCCCTGGCCTCGCGGACCAGCTCCCCCACCCACCCCGCTTCCACCCCGGCGCGGGACGGCGGCCGTCCGGCGCCCGGCTTCCCCCGCGCGGCCCCCTCCCAAATGCGACGGGTGGTCTCCGGCCCCTGCAGCAGCGCCACCGCCGCCGCCACCCAGACCCGGGGCGGCCCCGTCCCGAGCCACACGGCGGCGTACTCCTCGCGGCGCAGCGCGTGCTTCGCGAGCACCTTCCCGAGCTGGGCCTCGAAGGCGGCCGTGCCCACCGTGGCGGCCGTGGCCTCGCCGCGCACCACCGATCCCGGCCCGCGCAATCGCCCCCGCGCCGCAAATGACGCACGGATCGCGGCCAGGTAACCTCCCCACGCGGCATCGTTTTCCGACACGAAGGCCACCAGTCCCCGCGCGTCCCTCAGGTCGATCGCCGCGGTGGGGGTCGCGGCGCGCAGCACCTCCAGCTTCATCGCGACTTCGCCGGCAGCGCGTCCACACGCAGCTCCGCCACACGGCGGCGCACGCTCGCCAGCAGCTCGCGGTCGAGGGCGGCGAGGTCCTCCGGGCACAGCCCCCGCACCGGAACGCGCAGCAGCTTGCCGTCAATGCCGCCGGGAACCCCGGCCAGGGCCTCGCTCAGGCGCCGCGCGGCCGTCGCCGTGCCTCCGTCCGCGGCGTCCACCGGGGCGAGGCTCACCGCCGCGCGCGCCTCAATGGGCCAGAAGCGCACCGCGCCCGTGTCCAGGCGGGCGGTGAGGAATCCCTTGTCCACGGCTGCCTCCTCCCAGGGATTGGGGCCAATTCTCTCCAGCGAGCCGCAATAATGGGCGCGCGCGGCGACCTTCGCACGTGTGTGGCGGGAGCCGAGCGCGATGTAGTCCCAGCCGCGCAGGGGCACGGTGGCCGCGCGGCTGCCCTCCGGGCCCCCCGCCACCGCCCCGTGCAGCACCAGCACGTTCCAGCGGGCGCCGGAGTCCGGCTCCAGCCTGAGGGCCCGCCCCCTCCTGGCGGCGAGGTGCGGCACCAGCGTGACCGTACACTTGCCTCCCGGGAGCGGAACGCGCCGGACCGCGGTGGTCGCCGCTTCCACGGATTCCAGCGCTCCGATCACCGCCAGCGGACCCTGGTGGGACGGATCCAGGGGCGTGTCGCGCGCGCCGGCCGCCACCGCCACCAACACGCCGGGTACACGCTCGCGCAACCGGCGCACCGCCTTGGAAAAAGCCGCGATCGGGGGTGCGGTGACGTTCGGGTGGTCGAAGACATCTCCCGCGATCACGACCAGCTCCGCCCCGAGTCCCGCGATGCGGGCGATGGCGGCGTCGAAGGCCCGCACGAAGTCTTCAGCCCGGCCGCGCCCTCCCGCTCCCCCGTCGTAGCCGAGGTGCAGGTCGGACAGGTGGGCCACGGTCATCAGGGCGCCTCGTGCCCGGGGTCCTCCCGCGGCGGCGGCGGCGACGCCACCATCCCCACCACCGACTCGGGCGGCTCTCCGCCGAAGTCCAGGCACCACAGTTCGGCCGCCTGAGGCGCCACGCACGGCGGACCGGGGACGCCCGCCACCGCGCTGCGGTACCGGCCCACGCCGAGCCCGGCCTCCCGCGCGCCGGCCACAAGCGCCTCGGGAACCGCTCCCGGCGCCCCCCCGATCCATACCCGCTGAGCGCCCGCCTCCCGGAGCGCTTCCAACCGGATGGACAGCACGGTCGCCGCCTCGGCCACCACCACCCAGCCCTCGTCATCCGGCACGAGTGCGTCCGCCACCACCCCGTCCTCCCAGCCGAATCCGTCGAACGCCAGCTTCCGTACGCCCTCGTCCGCCTCGTAGAGCCGCCACGTCCTGCCGTCGGCCGGGTCGAACCAGCTCCCTACGCCCAGGAAGAGGACAGGACGGCCATCGTGCAGCGTGGTGGCCACCCCCTCGCGCCAGTCACCCTGAGGGGGCGGGTCCAGCGCCCGCGTCACGGCCCCGTCAAGCAACACCCGCGTCCGGCTCTCCGGGACCCCGGTGCGCCACTCCTCGAAGCGCAGCTCCGGGCGATCCGGATCGGTCACCGACCGGAAGTGCCGCGGCACCCGGTCGAGGATCCAGACGTGCAGGCGGGCCCCGGCCGAAGCCAGAACCATCGCCAGCAGAAAGGCGGTCACCGCCCACACGGGTCTTCCCAGGAAGGTCGCGGCCATCGCCCCCGCCAGGACTCCCCCGGCAGCCGCGCCGAAGGTCGCCTGACGCCGCGCCCCCGGGCGCATCAGCGCCTCCAGCGCCCTGAGCCGGGCCCAGGCGCCGGCAGCGAAGTAGGCGGGGAGCGCCGAGGTCAACGCCAGGCCCACGCCCTGAGCCGCCGGGGCCGCTGCAAAGGCGTCCATCGCCTCCCAGACGACCGCGAAACCGGCGCCGCCCACGAGGGCGAGCAGGAGTCCGAGCCACCACCCTCCTGCATGCGGGTCGCTTTCCGCCTCGCGCATCCCTGCGCCGACCAGGCCGACGCCGATGGCACCGACGTTGACCCCGGCCAGGACGAGTCCGGCGCGGAGCAGCCCCTGGTCGTCGTAGAGGAGAATACCGGCCCCGGTCGCCAGTGCGGTGGCGGTGGCCGCGCCCAACAGAAACGCCGGGATCCACAGGGCCTGACGGGCCGGCATCACGGATCGAGCCTCCCGTAGCGGCCGCGGAAGAAGAGGAGCGGGTCACCGCCCGCGGCCGAGCCTGCCTGCACCTTGCCGACGAGGATCTGGTGGTCGCCCGCCTCGAAGGTGCGGTAGAGGGTGCACGCGAGCCACGCCACGACGCCTTCCAGGACGGGGCCGCCGCCCTCCTCCACAGTGTAGGGGATTCCGTCGAAGCGCCGCGTGGTCTCCGTCTCCGCGAACCGGACCGCGGTGGCCGCCGCATCCCCGCCCAGGACATTCACGGCGAACGCGCCGGCGCGAAGGATCGCCCCGAGCGACGACGACCGCTCCGAGACGCAAACCAGGACGAGCGGCGGCTGCAGCGAAACCGAGGTCACCGAGTTGGCGGTGAGCCCGACGGGGCGGCCATCGCGGTCCATCGCCGTAACCACGGTCACGCCGGTGGGGTAGTGGCCCATGATGTGCCGGAAGCGGGCCGGGTCCAAGCGGGTGTCAGGTTGCATGGTGGATCATATCCCGGCGCGCGGCACAGCCGCTACAGCTCCTCCAGGATCGTCTGGTAGCTCGCGTAGCGTTCCTGCTGGATGTGCCCGCCGGCGACCGCCGCCACGATTGCGCAGTCGGGCTCGTGGTCGTGGGTGCAGTCGTTGAAGTGACACCCACCCAGGAACGGACGGAATTCGGGGAAGCACCCTCCCAGAGCCGCGGCCTCGACCTCACCCACCCCGACATCGGAGAATCCCGGCGTGTCGGCCACCTGCCCCCCACCGGAGAGCGCGATGAGGCGGCTCGACACCGTGGTGTGCCGCCCGGCCCGCGAACGCCGCCCGACCGGACGCGTGCGCAGGTCCAGTCCCGGTTCGACCCGGTTCAGCAGCGAGGACTTCCCCGCCCCCGACGGCCCCGCCAGCGCGGACGACCCGGCTTCGACCACCGCGCGAAAGGCCTCGATCCCCACGCCCGTCTCCGCCGACGTCGGCAGCACCGGATAGCCCGCCGCGCCATACGCCCGCTTCAGCTCGGCCACCAACGCGCGGCACCCCGGCAGATCCACCTTGTTGAGGATCACCTGGCAGGCCATGCCCCCCGATTCCCCCATCACCAGCATCCGGTCGATGACGAATCGGGACGGCGGCGGGTCCCCAACCGACACCACCACCAGCAGGCGGTCCAGGTTGGCCGCCACCACCCGGTCCACGCGGCTCCACGACGGCCGCCGGGCCAGCCACGTCCGCCTCGGCTGCACGGCTTCGATCACGCGCGCGCCACCGGACCCGGCACCCACCGTCACCAGGTCGCCGATGACAACCTGTTCGCCCTTGCGCTTCCCCCGCTTGAGCCTTCCACGCAGTGAGGCCTCGATCGTACCGTCGGTGGTGCGGACGCGGTACACGCCCCCCACCGCCTCGACGACCTGGCCCTCGAGCGCGATGGGGCGTCCTCAGCAGCCCGTGGAACGAATCGCCGCTGCAATCGGGCGGCAAGCGTCCACGGGCTGCTGCTTGCCTACGCTGCGAAGGACTTGAGGGCCTTGCCCTTGTCCCCTTCGCGCAGACGCCGGAGCGCGCGGTCCCTGAGCTGGCGAATCCGCTCACGGGTAACGCCCAGGAGGTTGCCGATCTCTTCCAGCGTGTGCTCGCGCTCGCCC
>JAPOOQ010000390.1 GCA_026713345.1 Gemmatimonadota bacterium
ACTACGCGTTCCCCGGTTCGCTCGAGAGCTACTACCAAGAGGCCGGGCGGGCGGGGCGCGACGGTGCCACCTCGATGGCGCTCGGATTCGTCCACCCGGGCGACTGGAAGGTGCCGGAGTCGTTCCTGGAGCGGTCGTGTCCACCACCGAAGGAGGTCCTGAGGCTTTTCGCGAAGCTCCGCTCGATCCGCAAGCGTGCCCCCGGAAGTGTCTCGGCCGCCCTGACCGGACCGGGATCGGCGAACGTGCCCCACCTCAAGTGGCTCATGCGCTCCGGTGCCCTTGAATTGCATCCGGAGTTGGCCGGGTGGGTCGAGAACTGGCCCGATGGCGAAGCGGAGGGTCCCCCGCGTATCCGGCACGGCCCGCTCCTCGAGCTGACCGGCAAGGATCCCGACCTCGGCCCGCTCCTGTCGGCGCGCGGCCAGGCCCTCGCGCGCCTGCGCGGCATGCAGCGGTACTGCAAGGGCCGCAGATGCCGACGAATGGCGCTATTGCGTTATCTTGGTGAAACGCCCGACCGGCGGTCCTGCGGCTCCTGCGACCGATGTGAGCGTCGCGGAAGGCCGGAATTCTGAATCTTCCGGGCTGGGACCCGGCACTTCGCCACCAGTTTGCATGCAACCCTTTCTCAATCAAGACCATCTCGAACTCCAGGCACAGGTCCGGAAGTTCGCGCTCGACAGAATCGCCCCCGTCGCCCGCGAGCTGGACGAGACGGCCCGCTTCCCGTGGGACAACGTCAAGTGCATGGCGGAGCGTGGATGGTTCGGCGTTCCCGTGCCGCGCGAGTTCTCGGGGATGGGACGGGACTACCTGAGCTACATCCTGATCGTCGAAGAGCTGGCCCGGCACGACGCCAGTCACGCCATCACCGTGTCGGCGCACACGACGCTGGCCACCTCGCCCATCCTCGCCTTCGGCACGGAAGCGCAAAAGTCCCGGTTCCTTCCGCTGCTGGCCTCGGGCCAGGTGCTGGGAGGATTCGGTCTCACCGAGCCGGGCGCGGGTTCGGATTCTTCCGGAACCCGGACGCGGGCGGTTGCCACCCCGGGCGGCTACCGGATCAGCGGTGCCAAGATCTTCATCACCCACGGCGGGGTGGGGGAGATCTTCGTGGTCACCGCGGTCACCGACCCCGGGGCAGGCTCCCGCGGCATCACCAGCTTCATCGTCTGCAAGCCCACCACGGATCTCGCGGAGGCCGAGCGGGTCGGCATCGGACACCGGCCCCAGCTCCCGTACTGCGAGGGGGTGAGCGCCGGAGCGAAGGAAGACAAGCTCGGGTGGCGCGCGTCGGACACCCGGCAGCTCTTTCTGGAGGATGCCTTTGTCGCCGAAGACCAGCGGCTTGGCGAAGAGGGACAGGGCTTCAGGAACTTCATGAAGACTCTCGATGCCGGACGGATCGGGATCGCGGCCCTCTCGCTCGGCATCGCGCAGGGCGCATTGGACGTCGCGCTCGACTACACGACCCGCAGACGGCAGTTCAACCGGCCGGTGTGGGACTTCCAGGACATCAGCTTTGCCCTGGCCGGCCTCGCGGCGGAGATCGAGGCGGCCCGGCTTCTGACCTATCACGCCGCGTGGCTCAAGGACCACGGCCGCCCCTTCGGCAAGGAGGCCGCGATGGCCAAGCTCGTCGCCTCCGAGCTGGCAGCCGGCTCTTCCCGCACGGCGGTCCAGTCCATGGGGGGCGTCGGATACACCTCCGAGTACCCGGTCGAGCGCATGATGCGCGACGCGAAAGCGTGCGAGATCGGGGAAGGAACAAGCGAAATTCAGAAGATTGTAATCGGCCGGCATCTGCTGAAGGAGATGAGCGGGTGACCGGGCCTCGTCCAGACGTGCCGCGGACCTGCCAGGGTCCGGGGGCGCGCCGGGATGGAGCGAAACGGCAGTACCGCGCCGGCCGACCAGTGGAGACAGCAATTGAAAAGAGAAATACTCATCAGCGCCTCGGACGAAGAGTCCTGGGTGGCGCTCAAGGAAGACGGACGGCTGACCGAACTGATGTTCGACCGGCCCGATCAGGGCCGGCATGTCGGTGACATCTTTCTCGGCCGCGTCGAGGCGGTTCTGCCCGGCATACAGGCGGCGTTTGTGGACATCGGCGAGGAGAAGGCGGCGTTCCTGCACGCCTCGGACCTGTCCACCGAAATAGCGAACGGCAACGGACCGGACGACGAAGAGTCCCGGGGCCGGGGCAGGCACCGCAAGGGCCCTCCGATCCAGGATGTCCTCAACCGAGGGCAGCAGATCCTGGTCAAGGTCACCAAGGACGCCATTTCCACCAAGGGACCGCGGGTCACTACCGAGATCGCGCTCCCCGGACGCTTCCTGGTTTACATGCCCGAGTCCGGCCATGTGGGGGTGAGCCGCAAGATCGACCACCGGAAGGAGCGGGCCCGGCTGCGGGCGATGGCCAAGAAGCTGGTGACGGGTGGTTCGGGCGGCGTCATCGTGCGAACCGCGGGCGAGGAGCTCACGCAGGAAAAGCTCGTGAAGGAGTACGAGCACCTCAGCCGCCGCTGGGAGACCATCCAGCGCAAGGCGGCGAAGTCACAGGCGCCCGCGCTGATCCTGCAGGAGGCGAAGCTGATCTCGGGAGTGATCCGGGACCTCTTCACCAGCCGGTTCGACGGGGTCACGATCGACAACCGCGAGGTGCACAGGCAGATCGTCGAATACGTCCGCACCTTCGACCCCGAACTCACCGATCGCATCCACTTCTACGACGAAGCGCTCCCGCTCTTCGATCACGCCGGCATCCAGGACGAGATCCACGGTTCATTCCAGCGCCGGGTCGATCTACCCTCGGGCGGGCATGTCATCATCGAACCGACGGAGGCGCTGGTGTCGGTGGACGTCAATACCGGACGCTTCACCGGGAAGAAGAAGGACCCCGAGCACACCATCCTGAAGACCAACCTGGATGCGGCGCGCGAGATTGCGACCCAGCTCCGGCTCCGCGACATCGGCGGCATCATCGTCATCGACTTCATCGACATGGAGTCGCAGGACAGTCGGGACCGGGTCCTCCACGAGCTGCGCAGCCACCTGGGCAGGGACCGCGCGCGCACCCGCACCTGGGAGGTCTCGGAGCTGGGCCTGATCGAGATGACCCGCCAGCGGGTGCGTCCGTCGCTGCTGCAGGCGCTGAGCGAGCCGTGTGACGCCTGCCGTGGGACCGGGCACCTGTGGACGGCACCGACCCTGGTCAGGGACATCGAGCACTGTGTGCGCCGTGCCGCCGCCACGGGCGAAGAGCGGGAACTGCTCATCCAGGTCCATCCCAGCGTGGCGCTGCGGGTGATGGAACACGAGCCCCGCTTCGTGCGGAAGCTCGCGCGGCGAACCGGGCTGCGCCTCGACCTGCGCGACGACCCCCTCATGCGGCGTGACGAGTTCCGCCTGCTTTCGGGCCGGGCACGTCTGGACGTCACCTCGAAGTACGGAGGGACGGTGGCGGCCTGACGAACCCGTACCGCCCGACGCGGTCCCGCACCGCTTGACCGGTTCCACGCAGCTTGACCGCGGGGCCGGCTCTTCTACCTTTCAATGGCCGTCCGGCAGGCAAGCGCCGGTCGAGCACACTCACGCAACCCCGTTTCAACGGCAGGAATATCATGTATGCGGTCTTCAGGACTGGCGGGAAGCAGTTCCGGGCGGAACCCGGGACGACCCTGCTGATCCCCACACTGGATGCCGAACCCGGCACAACCGTCACCTTCGACGATGTATTGCTGGCGTCCGGCGACGGAGAGGTGTCCGTCGGCACGCCCGGAGTGGAAGGAGCCACGGTCACCGCCGAGGTGGTCGCCCACGACCGGACCAAGAAGATCACCGTCTTCAAGCGGAAACGCCGCAAGGGCTACCGCCGCAAGCAGGGGCATCGCCAGGGGTTTACTGTGTTGCGCGTCACCGAAGTCAGCATCCAGGGGGATTCCGATGGCTCATAAGAAAGGCGTGGGGTCGTCCAGAAACGGACGTGACTCCAATGCGAAGCGTCTCGGCGTAAAGTGCTTCGGCGGTGAGCGGGTCGTCGCGGGCAACATCCTGATTCGCCAGCGGGGCACCCGGTTCCACCCTGGGAACAACGTCGGCAGGGGCAGGGACGACACCCTGTTCGCCACGGCCGACGGGATCGTCACCTTCGAGAACCTGCGCCGCCGGCGGGTGGTTTCGGTCTACGGGGAGGATCGCTAGCGGTCCTCCGGGTGCTTTCAGCCCCGATGGAGTGCTTTCAGCCCCAACGGAGGTTCTGTCCAGCGCCGATGGAGGTGCTCACAGGCCGAACGGAGGTGCGCCGGGGGTGCAACGGGGGAGTTCCCGGGCCAACGGGGGCGCAAAGTTGGTGCTTGGGGGTGGTGTTTCGGCCCGATTTGCCGGTTTTTGGGGTCTCATGGGCCATTTCAGCGGGTTTCGGAGCCTTTCGGTCAAGAAAAGTGTTGCGCTTCCCGACTTGAGGTGTTAACATATCTATCCGCCAGCGGAAGGGACGGAGCCGAAAGGAAACGGACCGGAGGCGGGCGGGGGGCGGAGGCGAGGCCCTGGAGGGGGAAACCCCGAGAGGGAACGAGCCAAGGCCTCAGCGCCGAGGGCGCCGGAAACGGAGTCTGAAGCGAGCGCGGTTCCGAGTTCGGAGGAAACCGCGATGGCTGCGAGGTCGCTG
>JAPOOQ010000391.1 GCA_026713345.1 Gemmatimonadota bacterium
GCAACATCCCGCGGAAGATCAGCCAGTGGACCGGATACAGGCCGTACCAGTAGACCAGGCCCCATAACCCGAGCGGATCGAAGACCGCGGTCTGGGTGATGCGGCTTCCCCTTTTCGCGGGCCGGACCTCGAACTGCAGCCAAGCCCGGCCCGGCACCTTCATCTCGGCTCGAAGGCGAAGGAGTCGGCCAGCCTCGAAGGCTTCGACCCGCCAGAAGTCCAGCGGATCGCCCGGCCGGACATCGACCGGATGGCGGCGGCCCCGCCGCATCCCGACACCGCCCAGGGCAACGTCGACCCGCCCCCGCAACATCCAGAGCCAGTTGCCGAAGTACCAGCCGCGCCTTCCGCCGATGCGCTGGATGGGGCCGAAGGCGCGGGCGGGAGTTGCGGCGAGAATCACGGTCTGCTGTCGGTCGACCAGCCTCGAGCCGAAGCGCCGACCACCCCAGCGCGCCCCCCCAGCGCCCGGGCGCAGCCGCCCCACCCCCGATGACACGGCGTCGCTCCAACGGGTGCGCGCCATCTCCCGGTCCTCCTCGCGGAGCGCCTCGGCTATCGCCTCCGAGACCCCCAGCGGGCGCACCGGGAACCGCCCCAGAGCCGCCGGGTCGTGCACGACCGACTCGTTGCGCATGCTGTCGATCAGCTTCCGGCCCACGCGCGCGTAGAGCGGAGTTACAAGCCCCAGCCACAGGCTCGAGAGCCGCGGGCTCAGGAAGGGCACGGGAACCATCAACCTCCGCACCCCGATCTGGCGGGCGTACTCCTGCATGAGTTCGCCGTAGGTCACCCGCTGGGGACCCCCGATCTCGACGACAAGGTGCCCGAGGGTCTCCACGGACAACCCGTGCACGAGGCAGGCGACGACATCGCCGATCCCGATCGGCTGCGCCGAGGTCCGTACCCAGCGCGGGGTGACCATCACCGGAAGCCGGTTGACCAGACTGCGGATCAGCTCGAAGGAGAGCGCCCCCGAGCCGATGATGATCGAGGCACGGAACTCGATGGTTGGGGGCCCATGGAGGGCCAGGATGTCGCCGACTTCGTGGCGGCTGGCCATGTGGGGGGAGAGCCGGTGGCGACCTGGGCGCGAACCCCCGGGGCTGGCTGGCCGCCGTGTGCCTGACGGGCCCGCCAGTCCTCCCAGGTAGATGATCCGCCGCACCCCATGCCGCCGGGCCGCGCGTGCGAAATTGTACGCACAGACGCGGTCCCGTTCCCGGAAGTCGGCCCGCGACCCCATGGAGTGCACGAGGTAGTACGCGGTGTCGACCCCCCGCAGTGCGGGGTGGAGGGAGGGCGGATCCAGCACATCGCCGCGGACGATCTCGGTCGCAGGTGAGAACCGGCCCTTCAGGTACTCGGGCGCGCGGGCCAGGCAGCGCACGCGCTCGCCCTTCGCCTCCAGCGCGGGCACGAGGCGTCCTCCGACGTATCCGCTGGCGCCCGTGACGAGGACGGCGCGCGAGTTGCTGCCATAGTGGGTGTCCATGCGGGTTGATACGCCAGGCCGGGAAACAGGGTTCCCGGGTTCCACGTATGGGGTTCCTGCTTGCCGCCTGCGCCCGGATCAGGCCAGATTCCGTGTGTTGCCCAACGCGTTGGAAGGAGAAGACTCATGACGAAGTCGCCCGCCACGGTATCGCCTTCACAGGTCTCGCTGATCCTTGAGCGGGCCGCCGAGATCGATGCGCGCGGAGACGTGTTGACCGTCGAGGAACTCCGGCGCGTCGCCGCCGAGGCAGGAATCGACGGGGCGGCCACGGAGATGGCGATTCAGGAGATCATGGCCGACAGAGGGGAGGCTCCCGTGCCGGCGGTGCCGGAGGCGAAGGAAGGGACCAACCTGCCCGCGAAGAACCCCAGGTCCCCTGCACCGGAGTGGGTCGTGGCGGGCGGAGCGATGGGCATGGCCTTCGGCTTCCTTACCGCGCTACCGGGTGCGGTAGCCGTACCCGCGCTCGGCGCGACCACTCTGTACCTGATGCTCAGAGCGGTGAAGAGCATGAAGACGGGATCCCAGCTGAGTTTTCAGTTTCAGAACCTTGCGACGTGGCTCGGAATGGCGCTGGCAGCTACGGCCATAGGCGCGTTTACGCCCGGCACCAACTTCACCGCCGCGCTGCTTTGCTGGATTGTGGTATCCGTCGTCGGCGGGTTGATCGTGCGGTTCGGACCCCGCGAAGAGGAGCCGGAGGTCGAGGTGCCGCAACTCGTCCCCGGCGAGGAGTAGGCCCGGAGCCAGCCGCTCCTGCCTCTATCGCTCCACCCTTACCGTCACGAGGTCGTTCAGGTGGTAGTGCCGGTGACGAACCGACGAGGCGTAGTGCTTGAGCAGCCGTAGCGACAACTCCTGCTCGACAGGGACCGCGTGCTGCTCGAGGAGCTTGATCTGTTCCTCGAAGTTCGTGCCCTGGGGCGCGGCGAGGAATTCCATCACCGCGGTACCCTTCTCCTGCCGCACGGATACACGCAGGCGACGCAGCCCCGCGATGTCCTCATCGTGCCCGGCCAGGGTCATGAGCACCTCTTCGCCGGTGGCGCGCAGTTTCGCGGTCGATTCGTTGTCCCACCCGAGGCGGCGTGCGAATTCGTTCAGGTAACCGTCGAGGAGGTGGCGAACGCCCGCATCCAGCGACATGTCGATGTTCCGCCGCCCGCGCAGCCACTCTCCCCACCCGAAAAAGAAACTCACCAGCACGAAGAGCAACGCCAGAACCACCACGATGGCGATCGCCATCCAGATCATGTACGAGGAATCCATTGTTCACCGTCCAGTTTTTTTTGGCTCGTCCCGCCGGCCGGTTCCCCGCCTGCGGCGCCCCTCGCTCCCCGTCTGGTGCGCCCCCGCCCGTCAACTGATCGGCCTGCTCCTCGGCACCAGCCTCGCCGACCACAGTCCCGAATTCGTGTCCGAGAAGAAGATGCGGCCCTTGAAGGGCATCGCACTCCACGCCATCGGCGAATTTGGAACATAACCAATCGGATCGTACGCCTTGAAGACCGCGATCTCGCGTCCCTGCGTGTAGAGGTTACCCATCAGCACGCCCGAAACGTCCACCATGCGCACGCCGCCTTCGTAGTACGCCTGGTACAGGACATCGTCCTCCACCCAGATGTTGTGGGTCCCGTACTCGGGGACCTGGTAGCGCGCGACCATCTCCGGCGACTCCGGATCCGAGAAGTCGATGATCTGGATGTATCCCCGGGTCGCCAGCGGGATGCCGTTCATCCCGGTCTCGGTGTCGTACGGCAGCTGGTACGATCCCCTGCCCTGCCCGGGCCCTTCCCACGCCAGGCCGCGCCGGCTCATGATCTCGTCGCCGACGAAGACGTAGTGCTTCCCCGTGGACTGCGAGATGTACGGGAAAACGGCGTGCGTGCCGCCCGTCGGGACCGGGAGACTGCTCACGAAGACCGGGTTCTCGGGCGATCCGCCCCAGCGCCCGTCGCCCACGTCCACCACGACCAGTCCGTTCTGCCACTCGGCGGAATAGGCGAGCCCGTCGAGCACCCACACGTCGTGCAGCCGGCTGTCCGGGTGGTTGTACTCGCCGACGTAGCGCGGATTGTAGATGTCGCTGACGTCCAGGATCACGTACTTGTCGCCCCCGGCGAGCGCGAAGACGTGCTCGTTGGTGGGAAAGGCGTTGTGGACGCCGCCGGTCAGCCCGTAGTCGGTGACCTCCGACGCGATCTTCGGGTGCGCGGGATCGGCCAGGTCCAGGATGACGACGCCGTTGCGCCGGTTGGAGGCGCCTTCGCGGGTCATCGTGGCGTAGCGCGCGTCGGGCGACACCTTCATGTCGTTGACGGAGCGCGCGTCGACCTGGATCGAGTCGGTCTTGACGATGTTGCCGGGCTCGGTGACGTCCCAGACGAAGCCGTAGCCGTCGGACCGCTTGGCGCCGGTGAGCGCGTAGTCGCGGCCGTCCATGCCCTCGAAAACCCAGAAGTCCGTGGTGCGGACGCGCTGCTCGCGACCGTGGCCGTGGATCTCGATCTGCTGGATGACGTCGCGCTGGACGATGCGGAAGGAGGTGCGCGCGGTGAGCGGACCCGCGTCGGCGATCACGGTGTAGATGCCGGGGACGTCCGCGACGAAGCGGCCGCCCTGCATCTGTGCGGGCGCGGGCGGCGCGATGATCCCCTCCGGTTCCTCCCAGGCGTGGGACCACTCGACGGGGACGCCGGCGAGGGGCTCGCCGCCCGGGCCGCGCACCTCGGCGCCGAATTCGATGACGTCGCCGGTGCGGGCGCGAGACACGCCGCCGGTGATGGTGAGGGTGGTGCCCGTGAAGGGGTCGGCGGTGAGGGTGAGTGCGCCGTCCACGCCGTCGACGGTGGCGGTGATGGTGGCCGTGCCGGGAGCGTGGGCGGTGACGCGCCCGAACCGGTCGACGGTGGCGACGTCGGGGGAGCCGCTGCGCCATGTGGGCTCGATACCGGGCCGGGCCGAGCCGTCGGCGTGCTCGGCGCGGGCGCGCAGCCGGATGGTGGTGCCCGCGAGGAGGCGGTCGCCGTTGGCGGGAGAGACCGCGACCCGCGCGAGGGGGGGCCAGCCGATCGTGACCGGGACGCGCAGCGTGACCGGGGTGGTGCCGGGTGGGGGGTCCTGCTGGATGAGGGTCGCGATGAGCGTGAATTCGCCGGCCGCGAGGGCGGTGACGGCGCCGCCGCCGACGCGCATGCCGTCGCGGGGACCGACAAGCCGTATGGGGGGGGCCTCGACCCGGACGCCGGAGCGCGTGATCCCGGTCACCGTGACCTGCACCTCGTCACCAACCCGCATGGTGAGTTCGGGGGGGGTGGCTTCGAGCCGGACGATGGGGTCGGAGGCGGTCTGGGCGGCGGCGGTGCTTGCCGACAACCCGGCCGCAAGCAGAATGAGCGCGAAGCGCGTGGTTTGTCTGGTCATTGTCGTCCCCCTCAATTCAGCTCGGGCACCGGCGGGATCCGTCCCCCGCCGGGCGGGGACACTTCCCGGCTACGGTAGCGAAAGTGTCGACGAAACGGGGGATCGGCAACGGCAGGCGCCGGCCGTCCCGGCCAACCCGTCCCCACTGGACACCGAAGCCCGTCGGGTCCACACTAACGGGCACCGGCGGCGCGGGGGCCACTCCAGCGCCCGCCACGCCGTCCATCACCCGTCCACCACCACCCATCAACCACCCACGCCGCCATGCCCGCATCCGACCGCATCCACGACCTTCTCGGCGCCGAGGCCGAAGACCTTCTCACCTACCGCGCGCGGGGCTTCCCCAGGGACCGGCTCCACCTCCCCGGACCCGACTTCGTCGACCGGGTCGTCGCCGGCACGGACAGGAGTCCCCAGGTCCTGCGCAGCATGCAGCAGATCCTCGGGCACGGGCGTCTCTCCGGCACGGGTTATGTATCGATCCTTCCGGTGGACCAGGGAATCGAACACTCGGCGGGCGCGTCCTTCGCGCCGAACCCCGTCTACTTCGATCCCGGCAACATCTGCGAGCTGGCGCTGGAGGGCGGGTGCAACGCGGTGGCGTCGACGCTGGGCGTGCTGGGCTCGGTGTCCCGCAGGTACGCGCACCGGATCCCCTTCCTCGTCAAGCTGAACCACAACGAGCTGCTCACCTATCCCAACCGCTACGACCAGGTGATGTTTGCGAGCGTGCAGCAGGCGTGGGAGTTGGGCGCCGCGGCGGTCGGGGCGACGGTCTACTTCGGTTCCGACCAGGGAATGCGCCAGCTGCAGGAGGCGTCGGAGGCGTTCCAGATGGCGCACGAGCTGGGCATGGTCACCGTGCTGTGGTGCTATCTGCGGCAGTCCGCCTTCAACACCGGCGGGAAGAACTACCACGCGGCGGCCGACCTGACGGGCCAGGCCAACCACCTGGGCGTCACGATCGAGGCCGACATCATCAAGCAGAAGCAGGCCGAGCTGGACGGCGGCTACCGCGCGGTCGGATTCGGGCGCACCCATGACAAGGTCTACTCCGACCTGGTCCCCGGCGCCCATCCGATCGAGATGACGCGCTACCAGGTGGCCAACTGCTACATGGGGCGCGCCGGGCTGATCAACTCGGGGGGCTCCAGCGGCGAAAACGACTTCGCGCAGGCGGCGCGCACGGCGGTGATCAACAAGCGCGCCGGCGGGATGGGGCTGATCTCCGGGCGCAAGGCGTTCCAGCGCCCGATGGCGGAGGGCGTCAAGCTGCTGAACCTGATCCAGGACGTGTTCCTGGACGAGTCGATCGAGGTGGCGTAGGGGAGGAGTGCCGGTCCCCCGTCAGTCCACCCCCGCAACCTCGCTGCGGCGCTCCATGAACACGACATCGCGCCAGCGGCCGTCGTGGAAGCGGCCGAGGCGGCGGTGGGTCCCCAGGATCTCGAAACCGGCCCGCTCGAAGATCCGGATCGAGGCGGCGTTCTCGGGAAAGATGCCCGCCTGAAGCGTCCAGATCCCGTGCGCCTCGGTCTCTTCGACGAGCCTGGCGAGAAGCCTCCCCCCCACCCCCCGCCCCCTCGCGCTCTCCGCGATGTAAACCATCACCTCGCGCACCCCGCCATACACGCACCGCCCCGACACCGGGCTCAGCGCCGCAAATCCGATCACCTCGCCGCCGGCCTCCGCCACGAGACGGCACTCGGGACTTCGCGCCGCGTCCCAGTTGTCCCAGTCGGGGACCTCGGTCTCGAAGGTGGCGTTGCCGGACTCGATCCCCTGCCGGTAGATCTCCGCGACGGCGGGCCAGTCTTCGGGTGTCAGGGGGCGGAATTGTATAGTGGACATTACATTATGTAAGGCTTACTTGACATTTTCGCAAAATCCACCGCTTCACCCGGCAGGCTGCAGCTTGACCACCTCGCCGGGTGCCTCGCCGGTCATTTCTCCGTCGCGCAGCACGGCGACGCCGTTGACGAGGACGTGGATCACCCCTTCGGCGAAGCGCTGCGGATGGTCCCAGTCGGACCGGTCGATGATCGTGGCCGGGTCGAAGATGGCGATGTCCGCTCGCATGCCGGGCGCGAGGCGGCCGCGATCGGTGATGCCGTGAAAGTCGGCCGGCAGCGAGGTAATCCTGCGCACGGCTTCTTCCAGGGTGAGGACGCCCTCCTCGCGGACGTAGTGCCCCAGCAGGCGCGGGAAGGTGCCCGCGCTGCGCGGGTGTCCGTTGGGCGCGTCCGACCCGTCGGCGTAGCCCCCGTCGCTGGCGATCATGTTCCAGGGCTGGACCATGAGGCGCCGCACATCGTGTTCCTTGATCGCGCCCAGCGTCAGGTTGACGGGCCGGGACGATCCGATGATCAGATCGGCCACCGCGTCGAAGGGATCCTGGCCGCGCGCCTCGGCGATCTCCGAAAGGTAGGCGCCGACCAGATCGGGGTAGTCCTCTGAACCGGTGATCCGCATGCTCGAGTACCCGGTCGCCTTCAGCCACGCGAATCCGCCGTCGACCCCGTCTTCGCTGGCCTCCTTCAAGCGGGCGCGCGAACCCGGGTGCGCGAGCGCCGCCCTGAGTTCCGCCATCCCCTCGTCGGTCCGCCCCTGCCGTTGCATGCCCCGGAAGGCGTCGAGCCCGCCCAGATCCGGGGGCGCGACGATGATCCCGGTGAGGCTGGCGATGGCGGCCCCGTCGTAGGGGTACTGGTCGGACACGATCCGAATGCCCTGCGCACGGGCCTCTTCCACGAGCGCGATGATCTCCTCGATCACCCCCTCGTTGTGGAGTCCCACCGCCTTCAGGTGCCCGATCTTGCCCGGCAGCCGCGCGATCTGCGCGATCCGCACCACCTCCCGGTCGGATTCGACAAAGTCGTGCACCGGGTTGCGAACGTGCGAGTCGTAGACCCCGCCGTAGCCCGCGGCCTCGAGCGCGAGCGCGATCACCTCCTCCGTGTCGGCGAACATTCCGGGTTCGTACATCAGCCCGGTCGAGAGGCCGAAGGCGCCCAACTCCATGCCTTCCCGCACGAGGGCCCGCATCACCTCCAGCTCGTCCTCGGTCGGGGGGCGCTGCTGGTCGTCCCCCATGACCTCGCGGCGAATCCCGTTGTGACCGACGTAGAAGGCGACGTTCGTGCCGATGCCCTGGTAGTGGTACGCCTCCTGAAGTTCGAGGATCTGCGCCGGCGCGAAGCCGCCATCCGGGCCGCCGAACACGGTCGTGACTCCCTGCCGCACCACCCCCTCGTTGAGGCGCATCGGTTCCCGCGCGATCGCCGGCGGCGTATGACTGTGGACGTCGATGAAGCCCGGAGCCACGACCAGCCCGGCGGCATCGATCGTGTCCAGGGCCGCGTGCTCCCCCTCCCCCACCGACACGATCGCGTTCCCGGAGATCACCACCGTCCCCTCCCGGGGCGGTCCCCCTTCCCCGTCCACGATCATGCCCCCCGTGATCACGAGGCTTGCCGGTTCACCCGCTCCGCAACCGGCCGCGCCCCCGACGAGGAAGGCGGCGCAGAGCAGCCGCACCGCGCGATCCATCATCCCCCCTCTTCCACCGTGTGGTGAACCGCGAACGCGATCCCCTGCGGATCCATGCACTGCGCGATGTAGTCGCCGTCCGGGACCTCCATGGGACCGTTGAGCAGCTTGCCGCCCAACTCCTTGATCGTCTCCACCGCCTGGTGCACGTCGGGGACCCGCACATACAGCAGCCATCCCACCGCCGGCATCTCGGGCGGGCCGTTGAAGATCCCGCCGAGCGGCTGCCCGCTCCTGCCGAAGACCTGGTAGTGGCCCATCTCGCCCATGTCCATGCGGCCCTCGTCCTCCCAGCCGAAGACCTCCGCATAGAAGGCCCACGCCGCGTCGGCGTCAGTGGTCGACAGCTCCCGCCAGGAGAACTCGGCCAGCCCCGGCGGACCGTCGTGACCCGGAGTCTCGCCCTCCGGTTCCAGGATCGCGATGACCCCGCCCTGCGGGTCCGCGATCACCGCGAACCGCCCCACCTCCGGCACCGCCATCTCCTGCAGCACCGTCCCGCCGTTGGCCTTCACCTTCTCCATCGTCGAGTCGAGATCGGGGGTCGACAGGTAGGTCAGCCAGCACGGCGGCACCTCCGGGGCCGGGAGTTCCATCAGTCCGCCCACCGGCATTTCGCCGTTCATCCACATCTCGTAGGGCTGCTCGCCTCCATCCCACATGCTCGTGCCCCAACCGGCAATCCTCGCATAGAAGTCACGGGCCGCGTCGGGATCGGTGGTCATCAGTTCATTCCAGCAGAAACGGCCCAGGGGTGTGTCGGACATTCGTGTTGTCTCCTTGTGTTGTGGTTACGCGCGTCGTGTTGGCTCGTGGCATGGGCGCTGGTTCCCGCGCGCCCCATGAATTATCGTTGGCGACCCGCTCACTGCAATCTCGCCCGGAGTCATCCGCCGGTACAGGAGCACTCGATGAAAAGCCGCTTGGCCATCCTCGCCGCACTTGTCTGCGCCACCCCGCTCACCGCCCAGACCACCATCGGCGGCAGGGCCGGCATGACGCTCAGCCAGTTCGCCACGGCCGACGAGGAGGTCGAACCATCGGCGATCGCCGGGATCCACTTCAGCATCACCGCATCCCGCATGCGCGGCCCGGTCGGGATCGCCCTGTCCGCGGGGTACTCCGAGCGGGGCACGGGATTCACTGCGGCCACACTGCCCGAGGAAGTGGACTTCGGTTTCAGGCTGGGGTACATCGAGGTGGGCGCGCTCGGGAAGGCCTCGCTGGGCACGGGACCCTATCTGCTCGCCGGGCCGAACCTGGGTCTCCTGGTGTCGTGTACCGCGTCGGTGTCCGCGGAGGGGAGTTCGGTAAGTGCCGATTGCGGGGCCGACCAGGAAGATCCCTTCAAGATCTTTGACGTCGGCGTCTCCGGGGGTGCAGGAATGTCGTTTGATGTGGTCGATTTCCACATGGTCGTGGAGGCTCTCTACGGCTTCGGATTCTTCAACATCTCGGATGTGCCCGACGACTCCGCCATGAACCGTGGGCTGATGATTCGGGTCGGGGCGGACTGGGTCCTGTAGGTTCCGGCCTGCGGTCAGCCGACGGGCAGTCCGGCGAGCAGCTCCCGCGCCGCGCGGCCCAGGTTGGTGCGGCCCCGGTTGTAGTTGCGCAGCAGCACCACCGTGAGGCCGGTGGCCGGTTCGAACAGAAGGTGCGCGGTGTAGCCCGACACCGATCCGCCGTGGCCCGCGAAGACGCGGCCGTCCACGGTGGTGACCGAGAACCCGAGGCCGTAGCCGGATTCGGGGTCTTCGGGGGTCTGGACGCTGAGTACCTCCGCGCGCATTTCGTCGCTGAGCAGGGACGCGCCGCCCCGTCCCATCACCCCTGCCGCGAAGGCGGCGAGGGCGTCCACCGTGGAATAGACGCCGCCGTTGGGGACCTTGTACCCGCGCCCCAGGTGCTCCTGCGCAGGACGCTCCGTGTTCACGTCGCCGTCGGCGTTGTTGGCGTGCCCCTTCGAGAGCATCGGGAGGAGCGCGTCCCCGACGATGAATGTGCTGCTCTCCATCCCCAGCGGCTCGAATATCCGGGCCTCGACCTGTTCCATGAAGGGCTCTCCGGCGGCCCGCCCCATGGCGAACCCGAGGATGCCGAAGCCGATGTTCGAATACGAATACTCCGTTCCGGGAGGCGTGAGGTAGCGGGTCGTCGGGATGGACTCCAGGATGCGCTCCGTCCAGGTCTCGATGGGACCGGTGGCGGCACCGGGAAGCCCCGGTTCACGCCCGAATCCGGCGGTGTGGCTCGCGACCTGGAGCAGCACGGGATTCGCTCCCGCAGGCCGCTCCTGCAGTTCGGCGATTTCGGGGACCAGCGACTCCAGCGGCTGGTCCAGCGATACGACCCCGTCGTCGACGAGAATCGCCATCAGAACCGCAGTGAACGACTTGGATATCGACCCGGTCCGGTAGATGGTCTCCCGCGCGACCGGGATCCCTGCCTCCGGATCGGCCCAGCCGAAGGCCTCCGACCACAGGACCTCGCCGTCGCGCGCCAACGCCACGGTCACTCCGCCGACGCTGTCGCTCTCCACATCGGCGGCGACCGTTTCCGCAAAGGTCGAGAGCGCGGGGTGCCACTCCGGGGGCAACTGCGCGGTCTCGGGCGCGGCGCACGCCCAGAGAGCAGCAGCAGCGACCGCAAGAAAGCCGGCGACGATCCCGCGCCATGCGGGTCGCGCGCCGCCCGGCCAACGACGGTGCGAGGGCTCCGGTGCAACGGGCCCGCCCGGCAGATGCGCGGTCATGGTCATTCTCCTGTCTCGGGTAGCGGAGAGACCGTCCGGCGCCGGCAACGGCACCATGCCCGGCTGCCCGCATTCTCCTGTGGGTCCCAAACTGCCATTGCATGGCCCGCCGGGCAATGCACCGTTTCCAGCAGGCCGGGGGTGCAATCGCCGTCCCGCACGTGTAACATTGCGGACGCCGAGTCGCGCTTCCGCCGCCCGCGTTAGTTTCCCCGAAAGTGGCCACCAGCGC
>JAPOOQ010000392.1 GCA_026713345.1 Gemmatimonadota bacterium
GGCTGGAACAGCCGCGTCCCAGATGTTGAACGTCAGCGAGTTCTCGGTCCGCTGGTTGCCCTCCATCCCGTAGAGAACCAGCATTTCCATGTCCTCCGCCATGCTGTCCTCCACCGCCATCAGCGTGGTGGTGCCGGTGGCCGAGCCGGCCGCGATGGCAACCTCGCCAACCTCGAAGTCGGCGTCACCGGCGGAGCTGGTGCCGTCCCGCATGATCATCACGGTGGTATCGACCTGGACAGCAGGATCAGCAGTCACCGTCAGCTCGTAGGACATGCCCTCGACGAGGTTCGAGTCGTCAGGTCCGCCGCTGAGCGTGTAGGTGGACAGCATGTCGTTGTCGGCGATGGAGAGCATCACCGAACCTGCCGCCATGTCGCCCACCATGCCGTTCAGGGTCAGCTTCTCTTCGCCCTCCACGTCGGTGTCGTCGGTGGCGGTCAACGTGAGAGAGCCCTCGGTTTCACCCTCCATGATGGTGATCAGCGGCGGCTCGAGGCTGTAGTCGTCGTCACCCGCAGTGCTGGCGGCGTCACGCATGACCATCACCTCGGTGTTCGCCCGCACCATCTGGCTCGCCGTCGCGGTGATCGTGACGGTGCCGCCCTCCTCCACCATCTCCGCCGAAGCCGATAGGGTGTAGGTGGTCTCGGCGTCGTTGTCCTCGATGGTGATCATCACCGACGCGACGATCATGCTTCCCATCGCGCCCTGCAACGTCAGGGTCTCGTTGCCCTCCACGTCGTAGTCGTCGGTGGCCGTCAGCGTGGCCGTCCCGGTGATCTCACCCATCATGATGGTGATCGACATCGGATCGAGGCCATAGTCGCCATCGCTGGCGGTGCCGCCCGTTTGGCTCAGCTCGATCGTCGTGTCTTCCAGGGCCGCCTGGCTGGCCGTCGCGGTGATCGTGACCTCGCCGCCCTCCTCCACCGTCTCGGGCGAAGCCGTCAGGGTGTAGGTGGTCTCGACATCGTCCTCTGTCACGCTTAAGTTGAACGTCTGAGCCGTGGCGATTCCGCTGCCCGTCGCGACGATGGCGATGTCGGCCATCGGCGCCACCTCCATGTCATCAAGCACCTGAATCATGGTGGAGTTGGACGAGCCGGCCGCGATCGCAATCGTCGCCTCGTTCATCTCAACGGCGCCGGTGATGGTCAGCGTCACTTGGACGTCGCCGTCATCGGCGACCACGTCGCGGTTGGCCGTGGCGGTGACGGTAATCGTGCCGCCCTCTTCGACCATGTCCATCGGGTCGGTCGAGACCGTGACGGCCAGCGGCATGTTCGTGACGTTCACCGGGAACATCACCGTGGCCACGTTGGTCTCGGGCTGGCCCGTCGTGACACCCGAGGCCATGGTCGCGGTGGCGGTGATGGTGACGTGGGCCATGCCGGCCTCGCCTGCCGTGACCGACACCATGTTGCCGCTCGTTGACGTGCCGGCCACGTTCATGGCGTCCGACCCGGCCGCGTAGCTGGCGGAATAGCCGTCCATCATGTCGAACATCTCGCTGGCGTCGAGCTGGGCCGTCATGCCCGGATTGAACATGGCGTCGTCGCCAGCTAGCCCGGCCGCCATGAGCAGCGGGTAGATCTCTTCGCTCGACTTCGCGGTGATGACGTTCGTCGGCTCCGGCGGCGTGTCGTTGTCGTCCACCATGATGGTGATGGTCGCCTCGCCGGCACCCTTGGCGACCACGGTCAGGGTCTCGTCCTCGTAGTCTTCGTCGTCTTCCATGGCCGTCACGGTGGCGGTGCCCGTCATTTCGCCGGCCGCGATGGTGATCGACGGCGCCGAGAGCTCGCCGGCGCCGACGAGCACGAGGTCGACTTTGACCTCACCGTCGCTCATCGCGACCTCGCGGCTCGCCCTCGCGGTGATCGTCGACATGCCGCCCTCGTCGATCTCCATGGGATCGGCGGTCACGGTCACCGTCAGTTCGGACAGGACTACGCTCACGTCGAACGTGACGTGGGCCACGTCCGCTTCGGTCTGGGAGGAGGTGACCAACGAGTTGCTCTTGGGCCTCGCGGTGGCGGTGACGGTGACCTTGGCGTCGCCGGGCTCCTCCGCCGTGACCGTCACGGAATCGCCGCTGGACGACGTGCGGACCCCCGAGCCGTCCACGGACGCCGAGGGCGTCACGTTGACCATATCCTTGTCGTACTCGAACAGGTCGTCGAGCATGAGTACGACCTCGGCGCCGGGGTTCAGCGGATCCTCGCCGAGGGCCTCCATGACGGCGTCTGAGGCGCTGTCCTTCACCTCGACCAGCGCCGTAGTGTCGTCCTTGATGACGATCGAGAACATGCCCATGCTCTGCCCGGACCCGTTCTCGTCCTTCGCACCGCTCACGATGAGGTTGAGCTTGAGCTCCTCCTCCGGCTCGATGTTGTCGTCGACCCTGGCCCACAGCTTGATGGTCATGTCCTGCTCCCCCTTTTCCGCGGGGAGCTCGAACTCGTCGTCGTCGACCCTGTAGTCCACGCCCTGGGCGGGATCGTCGGCTACCACCTCCACCTTGAGCTTCTCGCCCGACGGGTAGTTGTCGTCGCCGCGGTCCACCGTGATGGTCACGTGGACGGGGTCGCCGCCCTCCATGACCGACGTGGCCTTGTTCTTGGTGATCTTGCCCTTGCCATCGTCCTGGAACGCCTCCGCCTCGATATCGTCGTCCTCGGGCAGCTTGTGGATGTCCGCGACCTTGATCGGCAGTGGGTCGATCAGGTCGTTGGTGGTTCCCGCCTTGAGTGCCCGCAGCGTGATTTCGTCCTCGTCACGATCCCCATCAGAGTCCGGGGGGTCGATGGTTATCGTGGCCGTGGGGCCGTCGACGTTCAACGTGGCCGTGGTCTCGTCAAGTGTGTAGCCGGCCGCATCAATGCTCAGCGGCACGCTGTGAACGAGATCAACGGGCGCGGGGTCCGCCATCAACTTGACCACGATGTCCGAACCCTCCTTGGGCTTGTCCGGCGCGTCCCACTTGAACTCTTGCGGGTCGGTGTCGTTGATGGTGACCTTGAATGCATCGTCGGAATCGTCATCCAACTCAAGGTCGCTGTCGGTGTCGGTGCTGTCCTTGCCCTTTCTGGTGACCCCGGTAGGCACGGTGCCGAGTGTGACTGTTACGGTGATGGCCTCGTCCTCTGCATCAAGGTCAGGCAGGGTCTGAATGTTGAACGTCTTCTTCAACCCTGTCCGATCTGACGCTGTTGCTCCGCTGTTCGCCTTGATCTCAAAATCGAAGGCTCCCGTTGGATGCGTGACGTCAGCGTCACCGTCCGTGCCGTCGGCCATACTAAGGCCCTTGGAGTTGTCAGTTGCTCCGGCTGCAATGGCGACGGTTATCGGCAGCGTGACGTCGTCGTCAGTGCGGGCCGCGACCCTGACATCTGCGGTCACGGTAATCTCCAAACGACCCGCCTCGTCAACGGACTTGGGCACCTCAACTTTGACTTGGGCAAGCGCCGATCCCGCCCCCAGCACGAACACCATCCCCAACAGCGCCAACCACCGCAGCGCCCTGCAACTGCCTCTCGCGAAAATCGCTCCTGTCCGCATGTCGCAATCTCCCTTGTGAATCCGTCCGTCTGTCGCCAGCAGCGGGGGGAAACCACTCCATCCGCCCCCTGCCTCCCCCCGATGTCGACTACCGCTCCGCATCTGCTCCTGAGCCTCCCGACTGCCCGCGTCGAGATCCGATTTGGGCCTGTTTTTGGGCCCGCCGCTCGGCGCGTGCTCCTCAAGTTGTTCTACGCTTGAGGTTTACGCCGATCGGTCGCTTGCGCATATGGCTCTGGCTATTGGGGAGGGAGTACGGCTACGACAACGCGGGGGGGACGCGGGTGCGAGGATCCTCGCTCCCAAGAGGCCGAGCCGCACCCTGACTGCCGTGCTGGCCTTTGGTTGCTGAGCAACGACGACAAGAAACGGTGAAGTGATGTGCAGGTTCGCGGCACTGGTGCCGATAGCTGGAGCATGTGGCTCTTGAATAGCGAACGTGACAGCTCGAAGTGGGCGGTGCTGGTTGCCGTCGCCTTGTGCGCTTTGGGGGGCGGAGAAGCGGCGGCGCTGCTCACCCCGGACAACACCCTCGACCGCAACGGCCTGAAGGTGGACGTAGCGCCGCGGGTGGCCGAGGGAGCGAGCACCACGATAGCCGTGACCGTGAAGGCCAGCGTCGACGCCAACACGCCGTCGGCCACACCCGTGACCGTCACCGTCGACGTGGAGCACGAGTCGGAGGACGCCACCAGCGAGCCGGCCGACGTCAGCCTGAATCCCGCCACGGCGACGCTCACGTTTCCCGCGAACACAACGAGCAGCCCGGTCACCCACGAGATCAGCGGGACCATCCGGCTGCAGACGATCCACGACCCCGACGCCGAGGACGAGACC
>JAPOOQ010000393.1 GCA_026713345.1 Gemmatimonadota bacterium
CGCCAACGCTCGGTGAGCGCGGTCGCCACGGCGGCCATCCCTCCCTGGTTGCCCCCGCTGTCGCCGATGAAGACGATGTCGGTGAAGCCGTGTGTGCGCAGGCTGCCGGCGATGTCCGTCAGCGCGGCGCGGAAGGTCTCCTCGCGCAGACTGATGGTGCCCGGGTAGCGCATGTGACCCGACGGGTTATCGATGTCGCCCTCGGGGACCAGCTTGAGGACCGGGGCACAGAGCGCGTTGCCCAGCTTGCGCGCGATCCCCTCGCAGGCGCCCGCCAGCACGTAGTTGTGCTTGCCGGTGGCCAGGTAGGGGCCGTTCTGCTCGATCCCGCCCGTCGAGATGATTGCGGTGGTCTTCCCGTCGCGCAGCGCGTCGCGCACCTCCATCCAGGTCAGCTCCTCGATCCACACCGAGTTGAGGGCTTCGATCGGCCGCTCGGTCTGCATGTCGGCCAGGAGGGCCTGCGCCTGCTGCACCGCCATCTGCGCGCGCCGTTCCGCGCTCATGCCGCGGCGGCCCTGCTGCGCCTGGCTCGCCATCGGTGCCAGGAGCGCCAGTACGGCCACTATCAGAATGCATCTCCGGTACGTCATTTGTTCAGACCTCCATCGTGAGGGACTGAGTCTTCGCATGGGCACCGGGCACCTCACGCCAGCGCCCCGTACCCGCCTGCCGTTTCGCGGATCGCCGATCCGCGCCGGTCGCGGCAATCCGCATCATTGTAGCGCCGGAGCCCCTGGAAGGCGACTTTCCCCGTCCGGCGCGACCGCCAGCCAACATTTGCCTGTCAAGGGGAGGCAGCCAATGAGAGTCCATCCCGCACGGGCCGCCGCGGCGGCCTGCACCACCACCCTCCTCGCGGCCCTCGCCTGCGCGGCCCCCGACGTCCGCGCGGCCGACCCCCAAGCCCGCGGCTACACAGACGACGACTTCCCACGCGTCCAGGAACTCGCGCCCGGGGTGTATTCCTACGAACAGCTGCGCTCCGCGGGCAACGAGCGCTTCACCACGGTGAGCATGTTCGTCGTCACGGACGAGGGCGTTCTCGTCGCCGACGGCCAGGGCAGCCCGGAAGAAACGCGGCTCCTGGTGGAGACGATCGCGGACATCACCGACCAGCCCATCACCCACGTCGTGATCTGCTCCGACCACGGCGACCACACCGCCGGCAACTCCGAGTTCCCATCCAGCGCCCGCTTCTACGCGCATCCCACTTCCCACGCCGTGCTCCAGGCCACCGCCGACAACCCGAACCGCCCCGCCACCGCGCCCCCCGTCGTCGTCCCCACGGACCTGGTCGAGACCTCCGAGACGCTTCACCTCGGCGGCCGCGAGATCCGCCTCCTCTTCCTGGGGCGCGCCCACACCGGCGGCGACCTGGTCGTCCACCTCCCGGCCGAGAAGATCCTCTTCATGAGCGAGGCGTACCTGCACCGCGTCTTCCCGGCGATGCGCTCGGCGTACCCGTCGGAGTGGGTCGCGATGATCGAGGCCGCGCAGGCGATGGACATCGAGACGTATGTGCCGGGGCACGGCTTCGTCGATTCGCCCGAGGTGCTGGCCGAAGAGCTGGAGACCTACCGCCGCGCGATGGTGCAGGTGATCGACGAGGCCACGCGGCTGCACGCTGCCGGCGTCGAGCTGGACGTGGCGGTCGAGCAGGCCGACTTCGGGGACCTGGAGAGCTGGTCGCTACGCTCAAGCCAGGCGGGCCGGGCGATCGGCCGGGTGTACATGGAGCTGAACGGGGAGCTGCCCCCGGGGTAGATGTGCCCGAGCTGGCGCGTCCCCCACTGGCCGAACCGCCGCTGCCGGGATATTCTGTCCCGGTGCACGCAAAGGGCGCGGAAAACGCGCGAGCGGGCACACACATCCGACGATCCAACCCAGGACCCATCCGGAGGGACATGTGAAACCGACGACCCGGACCCTCACCGCGGCAGCGCTGCTCTTCGCGGCCGCCTGCTCCTCGCCGCAGCCCGCCTCGCGGCTCACTCCTCCCTCTCCGGCCGACATGGCGAGCCCCGCCGCGCCCGGCGAGTGGCGCTACTGGGGCGCCGACGCCTCCAGCACCCGCTACTCGCCCCTCGACCAGATCGACGCGTCGAACTTCGAGGAGCTGGAGGTGGCCTGGATCTGGAAGAGCGACAACTTCAGCCCCACCCGCGAGCCGCTCCTGCGCGCGACCCCGATCTACGTGAACGGCACCCTCTACTCGGTGGCCGGATCCCGGCGGACCGCGGTCGCCATCGATCCCGCGACAGGCGAGACGCTGTGGGCCTTCCGCGAGCCTTCCACCAAGCGGTGGGAGGACTCCATGCGGAAGAACTACGGCAAGGGCGTCGCCTACGCGGAGCCCGGCGGACGACCCACGATCTATCTGGTGACGCCGGGTTTCTTCATGCACGCGCTCGACCCCGACACCGGCCAGCCCATCGAGTCCTTCGGCAACGGCGGCATGGTCGACCTGCTCGGGGACCTTGGAGACTGGGAGTACCACCCCGAGGACGGCCTGCCCCCGGAAGTCGGCTACATCACCAACTCGTCGCCGCCGATCGTGGTGAACGACGTGGTCGTGGTCGGCAACTCCCACGAGCAGGGCTACTACCAGTCGATGCAGGAGAACGTGCCCGGCAACGTACTCGCCTACGACGCGGCGACCGGCGACCACCTGTGGACCTTCAACGTGATTCCCCAGGAAGGCGAATTCGGCAACGAGACCTGGGAGAACGACGCCTGGCAGTGGACCGGCAACGTGTCGGCGTGGGCACCGCTCTCCGCCGATCCCGAGCTGGGTCTGGTGTATGTGGCGACCGACCCGCCGACCGTCGACTACTTCGGCGGCTTCCACCCCGGCGACAACCTCTTCGCGACCACCATTCTGGCCCTCGACGTGCGAACCGGCGAGCGCCGCTGGCACTTCCAGACCGTGCACCACGACGTCTGGAACTACGACAATCCCACCGCGCCCAACCTGGTGGATATCACGGTCGACGGCCGTGACATCAAGGCCCTTGTGCAGACCACCAAGCAGGGCTGGGCCTACGTCCTCGACCGCGAGACCGGCGAGCCCGTCTGGCCAATCGAGGAACGGCCCGTGCCGCAGTCCGACGTGCCGGGCGAGCAGCTGTCACCCACGCAGCCCTACGTCACACGCCCCGCCCCCTACGAGCTGCAGGGCATCACCGAGGACGACCTCATCGACTTCACCCCCGAACTTCGCGCGCAGGCGCTGGAGATCGTCAGCAACTACCGATTGGGTCCCCTTTTCAATCCGCCAGCGCGTGCGGACGGACCCGGCGGCCCCTCGATCCACTGCCCGGGCGCCAACGGCGGCGCCAACATTCCCGGCGGCTCGGCGGTCGACCCCGAAACCGGCGTCCTCTACGTCGCGTCCACCCGCGGTTGCAGCGCGCCCCGCCTGATCCCCGGCACCGACGTCAACCCCGACTCCAACGTCGACTGGGTGAGCATTGGCCCGGGCGGCGTTCGGGGCCCGCAGGGGCTGCCGATCACCAAGCCCCCCTACAGCACGATCACCGCGATCGACCTCAACACCGGCGATCACATCTGGCAGATCCCCAACGGCGAGACTCCCGCATCCGTCCGCAATCACCCGGCGCTCGAAGGGGTCGAGATCGGCAACACGGGGTCGCGGGCCCACGCCACCAAGCTCGTCACCAGCACGCTGCTCATGTACGGCGAGGGCCGCGGCGCCGCGCCGGTCTTCCGCGCCGTCGACAAGATGACCGGCGAGGAACTGGGCGCGGTCGATCTGCCCGGATCCACCATTACCGCGCCGATGACCTACATGCATGAGGGCGTCCAGTACGTGGTGGTGGCGATCACCATGCAGGGCAGTGGCGGCGCGCTGGTGGCGCTGAGGTTGCCGGAGTAGGGGCTCACGAGGAAGCTCGGCGGGCAAGGAATGTAAAGTAAACATGGCATTTTGTAATGTTGTGTTTACAATGGAGGAGAGTGTGATGGCGCGAGCGACGAGCACATTGGCCGCGTTGACCGGCTTCCTACTCGCCACGGGCTGCCTGCAGGATGCCCCGCCCCCCGACCACACCACCGTCTTCACCGGCGGCGCGGGCGAGTGGGTCGAGCTCTCCCACGCCTTCGGGCCCTCGACGATCTACTGGCCCACCGACACGGCGGGCTTCCAGCTCACCGAACTGGCGTATGGCAACACGGACGGCGGGTACTTCTACGCGTCCTACTCCTTCGCGTCGGCGGAGCACGGCGGCACCCACCTCGACGCGCCGATCCACTTCGCCGAGGGGCGCATGACGGCGGACGAGATCCCGCTGTCGAGTCTCATCACCACCGCGTCCGTGGTCGACGTCTCGGCCGCGGCCGACGCCGATGCCGACTACCTGCTGTCGGTTGGAGATCTCACCGCGTGGGAGGCCGAGCATGGGCAGCTCGCCGACGGCACCGCGCTGCTGGTGCGCACCGGGTGGTCGTCGCGCTGGGAGGACCGCACCGCCTATCTGGGCACGGATCTCACCGGGCCGGAGGCGGTGCCCGAGCTGCACTTTCCCGGGATCGGTCCGGAAGCCGCGCAGTGGCTGGTGGACAACCGCGCCGTCGCGGCGGTGGGGATCGACACGCCCAGCATCGACTACGGCCAGTCGAGCGACTACCGCTCGCACGTGATCCTGTACAGCGCGAACATCGTGGGGTTCGAGAACCTGACGAACCTGGACGCGCTGCCGGCGACGGGGGCCGGGATCGTGGCCTTGCCGATGAAGATCGTGGGGGGGAGCGGGGGGCCGCTGAGGGTGGTGGGGTGGGTGCCGGGGTGAAGGGCGCTTCGTCATGACCCGAACCAGGCTGACCCGAATTATCAGCGCACCGATCGACAGGGTCTTCGACACCATCGCCGACCCCGTCAATTACACCAGGGCCGTGCCTCAGATCACGAAGGTGGAGTTCCTCACCGACCAGAGGAATGGCGTGGGCACCCGCTTCCGTGAAACACGCGAAATGCGCGGCCGGGAAGCTGCGACGGAACTCGAAGTGACCGAGTACGTGGTGAACGAGCGCGTCCGCCTGGTCTCCAGGGCCGGCGGGACCGTCTGGGACTCGGTCTTCACGGTCACGCCAACGGAAGACGGTCGCACGACGCGGCTCGATCTGGTCATGGAGGCGAGGCCGTACCGCCTGCTGGCGCGCGTTTTCGTCCCCTTGATGAAGGGGGTCGTGGCCAAGGCGGTCGCCGGAGACATGGACGCCGTCAAGGCGTATCTCGAGAGCGCCCAATAGCTGGACCCCGGCGGGCCCTTACGAACCCGCCGGGGTCATGTCACGCCATGCGGTTAGCCGAGATTGGTCGGCCTGGCCGCTCCCCTACCGCGTCGCCCACAGCCAGTCGTAGCTCAACCGCAGGTAGTAGTAGCCGCCGTTGAAGCCGTATGGAGTGCTCTCCGGGTAGAGCGCGCCGACGCCCCCCGAGTTGGGGTTCTCGTCGGGGTAGGTGTTGAACAGGTTGTTGGCGCCGAGCGCGATCATTGCGTTGTCCGTCAGAGGCATCGAAACCTCGGCGTCAACCAGGACGCGCGCACCGTACCGCAGGTCGGGGTCGCTGAGCTCGGAATCGTAGAAGCCGTCGTAGTAGGTTCCCCGGAGCAGGGCGTCCACCCGTCCCAGCTGCTGCGACAGGCTGAGCACGCCGCGGTAGCGCGGCAGCGCCCGCTCGAGCTGGTCCACGCGCGCGTCGTTCACGACTTCCGGGTTGCGCTCCGTGACCTCGGTGCCGGTGTAGTTGAAGAGCAGGCTCACGGTGGTCGCGTCACCGGGCGAGTAGTTCGCCACGAGGTCCAGGCCCTGGGTCAGGGTCGCGAAGTCGTTGGTGAAGAAGCGGAACTCCGCGAGGTTCGCGGCGCTCGTCACGCCCTCCGAAACCAGCTGCGTGACCTCGTGGGGTTCGAGCTTGAAGGTCCTGGTCTGCGCGAAGCGGTCCGAGATCGAGATGCGGAAGTAGTCCGCCGTAAGCCGGAATGCACCCGCTTCGTACATCACCCCTCCCGTCAGGCTGACCGAGCTCTCGGGCTCCAGCTGCCTGCCGCCGCGGGTCTGCGCCACCGCTGAAGTGGAGGGAATGGTGCCGCGATTGACCAGGTCGCCGAGCTCGATATCGAAGACCGTCGACACGTTGAAGGCGTTCTGCTGCCCCGGTGTGGGCGCGCGGAAGCCGGTGTTGGCGTTGGCCCGCAGAGCGATCTGGTCGGTGGCCTGGAATCGGAAGGAGACCTTTCCGGTCGCCTTGCCGCCGAAGTCGGAGAAGTTCTCGTAGCGGCCCGCGATCCCCATCGCCCAGGCGTCGTCGGTCCTGCCCAGGTTGAGGTCGGCGTACAACGCGGTGTTGCTGCGGGTCCAGTCGCCGGCGGCCAGCGGGCTGAAACCGGGGAAGCCGTTCGACGAGGAACTGAAACCCTGCTCCGCGTACGGTCCGATCTTCCAGGATTCGTCCTGGCCCTGTCCGATCTCGAAGCGCTCCTCGCGCTGCTCGAATCCGCCTGCCAGGTTGGCCATCTCGTTGACCTGATAGGAGAGATCGAGGTTGAGGTTGATCTCTTCCTGGTTGTAGAGGCCGGGGTCGAAGTCGGTGGGGGTGTCGGGACCGAGCGCCGCATTCACCGTGTTGTAGATGAAGAAATCGGCCGTATTCCGCCCCCAGCTCGTGCTGGCGTCCCAGTTGATGCCGCTGTCGGTACGGCCCTTGACTCCGCCGACAACCGAGGCGTCGAAGACCTCGCCGCCGAACTGCGGCGTGAAGCCCCCGGGGAACATCTCCTGGTAGGAGAAGCAGTTCGGGTCGTCGAACACCTGCTGGAGCGCAACCGGGTCGGGAACGTTGTTGGTGATCGTCACGACCGGGCAGTCGGCCGATCCGAGACCCCTCGCCTGCAGCACGTCACCGATCAGAAGGGTCTCCCCGCCATCGCCCGAGAAGACGCTGCCGCGGGTGTTCGGATTCCGGAAGAAGAAGCCGCCGTCCACCCGCTTGGTGGCGACGTTTCCGAAGGCGTAGACCTGCTCGTTGTCGTCGAAGTTGTAGCCGGTGTTGAGCCAGACCTTGAGGTCGTCGGTGACCCTGGGGGACCCCCAGACCTGGGCGGTGGGCGTCCGCACGGCCGTGTTGCCCGCGTTGACGAGCGCGGCGGCGTCGTTCCGCTGGATGGCGCGGTCCGTCGGCTCCTGGTTGCCGTACTCCACACTGAGGTTGGCGAACCCGAACTCACCGAGCGGAATCCCGAAGTTGCTCGCCACCGAGACCGATTTGCCGTGACCGGCCCAGTTGCGGTCCGCACCGTCGACGAACTCGTCGCCGTCGAAATGCTGGCCCTGCTTCACCTGCACCGATCCGCCGGAGCGGTCGTTCTTCAGCTGGAAGTTGAGCACGCCGGCGATGGCGTCCGAGCCGTACTGCGCCGA
>JAPOOQ010000394.1 GCA_026713345.1 Gemmatimonadota bacterium
GAACTCGGCGAGTGGTCGCTCTTCAACCCGGCCTACTACCAGCGCGCGATCGAGGCCTGGATGCGGGAGCTGGGGGGGAGTTCCTGATGCGGTCCCGGGTCGTCGTCGTCGGGGGGGTCTTCGTTCTTCTGGTCGTGGTGATGGTGATGGTTTGGGATCGCCCGTCGCCCGATCCGGCACCGGCGGCGGAGTCGCCGCCGGACGGAGACTCAACGGAGCCGTTCGCCGGAGCGGACCTTGAGGCAATGGTGGCTCCCGCGGAGGCGGAGCTATTCTCCGAGGTGCTGTCGGTGACCGACGCTGCGGTGCGCGATGGCGTGTGGTATCTGGTCGACCCGATGGGCATTCGGGTTCATCGTTTAGACCCTGCCGCTACGCACGCTCTGAGCACTTTCGGACGCAGGGGAGCGGGACCGGGCGAGTTTAGGTCGATCCCCCATGGCATTGTGGTGCACGGCGACTCGATCGTGATACACGAACGCCAAATGCTCCATGTCTTCAGCCCGGAGGGCCAACACTACTACGACCGACCCGTCCCCATGTCGGCTGGCTGCAGCATCGAGGACGCTCTTTCCTTCTCGGGTGCCCTGTCGTTTCTGGTCAGGTGTCGCAACCTGGCAGGCATCACCTTCCATGTCCTGCGCGAAGAACATGACGGCTCACTCACCGAACTGGCCTCGCGTCCACAAGTCCTGGGAAACGAAATGGGGGAAATGGTGGTGATGGGTCCACATCCGAACGGCCTTCTTTTCGGCCGTCCCTACGACGATTGCATGGAGCTGTTCGGGCACGACGGTGCCAAGGTGGGCGAAGAATGTCACGGGTGGATCGAACGCCTCCCGATGCCCGAAATATCGGCCGACATGAAGGAGGAACTCGAAGCGCTTGAGGAAGACGCTCAGCGCTACGGCATCGAAATCCAACTGCCGGATCAGCTGCCGCCGTTTGAGCTAGTATCCGTGACGAGCGCCGGCAAACTGGTGTACAAGGCTTCTGCACCCCAGGACGACCGCGTAAGCCAGCTACTCACACAATCGGCGACCGGACAGCAGACCGTCGTGCCCGTGCGCTCCGCCCCCATCATGATCCCAGACGGTGACCACATCCTCCTGGGGTGGCAGGAGCTCGACGGGATGCGCCTGCTGTTCTTGGAGATGCCCGAAACCGGACCCTGAGCAACCTCGATTCGTTCGTTACGATCGTCGTCCTTACAGCGCCCGCCTGAACCGCTCCCCCACCCCCCGCAGCCGCTCCACCGGCTCGTTGCTGAAGACGATCCGCACAAACTGCCCCGCGTTCTCCCGCCCCCAGTGCGTCATGGGCGTCGCGGCCACCTTCCCGCGCTCCAGCAGGCGTGCCGACGCGGCTTCCCCATCCAGGCCCAGCCTGCCGGTGTCCACCAGGAGCGTCCACCCGCCGTCGGCCCGCACGAAGGGCAGCCCGGCCAGCTCGGCCTGCACCACGTTGCGCCGGCGCTCCCACTCCCGCACGGCCTCCGCCACGCCCCCGCCTGCCGGGTCGGTCAGCGCGGCAAGCGCGCCCGGCTGCGCGATCCCCACCGGGGTCACCACGTTGTAGATGCTGACCAGCCCGATCCGGTTCATCGCGCGGCGAGGGCCCGCCACCCATCCCACCCTCCACCCGATCATGCGGTACTCCTTCGACACCGACCCCACCGTGATCGTCAGGTCCTCCAGGCCCGGGACGCTCGCGGGATGTACGTAAGAGCGGCCACCGTAAAGGATGCGCTCCATCGCGGCGTTGTAGAGGAGCCAGATGCCGCGCGGCTCGCACAGCCGGGCCACCTCCTCCCAGTCGTCGCGCGTCATGACCGCCCCCGACGGGATCGACGGGTTCATGAGGAACACCGCCCGTGTCCGGTCGGTGACGGCGTCGCGCAGGCGTCCCAGATCGAGGGCCCAGCGCCCGCCCTGCACCACGAACGGCACGAAACGCGCCACACCCCCCGCCAGCCGCACCCGGTACAGCATCCCCGCATAGGTCGGGTCGGTCACCACCACCTCGTCGCCCGGCTCGATCAGCGCCAGCAGCGCGTTGAAGAGCCCCTCGGTCCCCCCGGCGGTGATGATCGTCTGCGCGGCCGGGTCGTGGGGGACGCCGCTCAGCCGGGTCACGTGGGCGGCGGCGGCCGCGCGCAGTTCGTCGCCGCCCAGGAAGGGGAGGTAACTGTTGGCGTCGTCTTCGCCCAGGGCCGCGCGGGTGGACTCGATGGCCGCTTCAGGGGGCGGGATGTCGGTGTCGAGGTTTTCCAGTCGGAGGATCTCGGGGTCGGCGTCGGCTGCGCGGGCGACGCGGTCGATCGAGAAGCCGGCGATGCCGTGCAGGCGGGGGGTGGGCGGGCGCGTCACGGTGCGATGGTCGTGGAATCGGCGTCGGCGGAGCCACCGATATGCTCGCGCACGAACGCGATGACCTCCTCCACCGTGCGCGCGGCAGCAACTTCCGAAGGCAGCCCGCGGGCGCGGTCCAGGTCGCCGAAAAGGACGACGGGGCGCCCGTAACGCACCGACAGCGCGACTTCCGAAGCCGTTCCGACACTGCCGGGAAGCGCCACCACCACATCCGAGGTGAGGACGTTGACGTGATTGCGGGAGCTGAACTCAGCCCCATCCTGACCCAGGTGAGTGCGGATCGCAATCTCCACCCACGGATTGGGATAGCCGGACGCCGCACCCGCCTCGTGGAACGGCAGAACCCCGATCACCAGCCCGGCCCGGCCCTCCACCGCGGCGAACGCCCGCGACACCGATTCCATCACCCCGCTCCCGCCCCCCGTCAGCAGATGGACCCCCAGCCGCGCGAGCCGCCGCCCGAGCGGCGCGGCCAGTTCCTCATGAGCACGCACGCCCGAGCCCATCACACCAACGATCGGAATGGCACTCACAGGGGCACCTGGAATACGTATGAGGTGCGAAGTTTCTTCATCATCGGTTCCATCTTCGCCAATCCGGAGGTCCAAAGCCAATGAACGGGAAGCACCCCGTGGACCAACCCGCGTGAGCACCGGGGGCCGCAGGGGCCGCTACGGGCCCTACGCCGCCACGTCGGTCGTCGTCGCCAACATGATCGGCACCGGCGTCTTCACGAGCCTCGGCTTCCAGCTCCTCGACATCCAGTCCACCTTCCCGCTCCTCCTCCTCTGGGTGGTCGGCGGCGCGGCTGCGTTCTGTGGCGCGCTTTCCTACGCCGAACTCGGCGCGGCGATCCCCCGCTCGGGCGGCGAGTACACCTTCCTGTCGCGCGTGTACCACCCGGCGGCGGGCTTCGTCTCGGGGTGCGTCTCGGCGACCGTCGGGTTCGCCGCCCCCACCGCGCTCGCCGCCATCACCTTCGGCACCTACCTCGCGTCGGTCTTCCCTTCCCTGTCGCCCACCTGGCTCGGCGCGGGGCTGGTGGTCGTGATGGCGGCCGTCCACGTCACAAACCACCGCAGTTCGGGGCTCCTGCAAAGCGGCTTCACGACCGTCAAGGTCGCGCTGATCGTCGCCTTCTGCCTCGCCGCCGCCGCCCTCGCCAACCCGGCCCAGCCCATCGCGCTCACTCCCGCCCCCGGCGACGGCACGCTCATCTTCGGCGGCGCCTTCGCGGTCTCGCTCATCTACGTGTCCTACGCCTACACCGGCTGGAACGCGGCCACCTACCTGACCGGCGAGGTGGACGACCCGCAGCGCACCATTCCGCGCATTCTGGCGTCGGGCACGCTGCTCGTCACGGTGCTGTACGTGGCGCTCAACTACGCCTTCCTGCGCGCCGCCCCCATTGCCGAGATGGAGGGCCGCCTCGAGGTCGGCTACGTGGCGGCCACCCACCTCTTCGGCCCGGCGGGGGCCGCGATCATGGGCGTCACGCTCGCGGTGCTGCTCGTCTCGACGGTGAGCGCGATGGTGCTGGCGGGCCCGCGCGTGCTGCAGGTGATGGGCGAGGACCACCCCGTGCTCGGCCGCCTCGCGCGCACCAAGCCGAACGGGATCCCGGCGGTGGCGGTGCTGGCCCAGGCCGTGCTCACGCTGGTGTTCATCGTCACGGCCTCCTTCGAGACGATCCTGGTTTTCGCGGGGTTCATCCTCGGGCTCAACAGCCTGCTCACCGTCGCGGGCGTCTTCGTCCTGCGGATGCGCGAACCGGCGCTGGAGCGGCCCTACCGGACGTGGGGATTCCCGTTCACGCCCCTCGTCTACCTCGGACTGACCTCGTGGACGCTCGTGTACATCGCGCTGGACCGTCCCGTGGAAGCGCTCGCCGCGCTCGGCGTGATCGCGGTTGGACTGCTGCTGTACCGGCTGGCGGCTACCCGATCCCCATCAGCTCGATCTCGAAGATGAGCACCTGACCCGGGCCGGGCCCGGCGTCCCCGTACCCCAGGTCGGCGGGGATGAACGCGCGCAGGTGCCCGCCCACCTTCATCAGCATGATCGCCTCCGCGAAGCCCGGAATCACTCCGCCGAGGCTGAACGTCGCAGGGTCGCCACCGTAGGAGGTGTCGAACTCCGTACCGTCGACCAGAGTTCCGCGGTAGTGAACCTGGACCTGCTGCCCCTCCTCGGGACTCTCTCCGTCGCCCTCGCGCAACACCTCGTACTGGAGCCCCGACTCCGTGGTCATGACCCCGTCCTTGTCGGCGTTGTCCGCGAGGAAGGCCTCGCTCGCGGCCCTGGCGTCGGCGGTTTCCTGGGCCTGGGCCGACGTCAGCATCTCGTTGAACGCCATGACCGCATCCCGCATCTCCATCTCCGTGAGCGCCGGACTGAC
>JAPOOQ010000395.1 GCA_026713345.1 Gemmatimonadota bacterium
ACCCCGCCGCACCATCGGCTCGAAGAACTCCAGCGGCAGCGACTCGTAGTCGGGATCGAAGGCGCACTGGTCCCAGCGGTGACAGAAGTCCACCGCGTCCTGGTACCAGGGATGGTCGCGGAACCTGTCGCGCGCGTGGCGGTCGCCCCCCACGTGGTGGGCGTAGTAGTAGTACTGGAACAGGCCGTGGTGCTTGACGATCCAGTACGTTCGCTCGGTCACGAAGGGGCGCAGCAGCAGGGCGGCCAGTTCGCCGTGGCTGTGCGGGGCCAGCAGGTCGTCGATGTCGTGCAGGAGCGCCGCCACGACCATCTCCTCGTCCGCGTCGTCGCGATAGGCGCGGGTCGCGGTCTGCAGGGAATGCTCCAGCCGGTCGACCCGGTAGCCGGCCATCGACCCGGCCAGCTCGCGGAGGTGCGCCAGGACCCGGTCTGCGGTGCCGGCGGCAAACTCCTCCTCCAGGCGATCGAGGAGCTCGTAGTCCTCGCGGGTGCCGTCCGCCATGCTGGTGAAGCTGACCGTGGGAACGTTCGGCTTTCTCATGTCGTCCATGTCTGTCACTCCCGCAGGTGTGGGGTCCCCGCCACTCCTCGAGCCGGTCAGTTGCGACCCGGAGGCTCGAACCGGTACCAGTCGACACCCCGCCCGGGGATCCCGGCCGGATCATCCGGGAGCCGCTCCACCAGTACGGCCAGCGTGGAGCCCAGCAGGTCGTAGCCCTCAACCCGATCCCGGACCCGTACGCTGCCCACATGGGTGGTGTCCGAAAAGATGCTGAAGTACGAAAACGCGTTTCTGTCGCGCTGGATCGCCATCCAGAGCCGGCCCCAGTCGTCGTAGGTGAACGAGCGCCTCGAGATCGTAACCCACTTGGGACTTTCGGCGTATGCGAGCACCTGGGACTCCGCAGGGGGTACCCCGAAGGCGAGACGCCACCTCTCCCGGTACGTCTCCACGTCCATCTCGGAGGGCAATTCGGATGCATAGGTCGGATCCCTGAACGTGACGACGTCGTCGCCGTCCCACAGAACCAGGGCACTCTGGCACGTGGCGAACGCCATGCGGCCGGCCGGGCCCAGAGCACCCGTGGTGTAGCCCCGTTCGCACTCCATGGATATGCCCATCTCGCTGGGATGGGGCAACGCTCGTTCCCACAGTTCCTTACCGGATTCTGCATCAAGTTCGGTAACGAACGTCCTGTAACCGCCGTCGACACGCACCTGGTAGGATCCAGTCACGCTCTGGGAAAGGGGCGCCATTGGTCTGAACTGGAAGGGGACCGCAGCACTGCGCAAGATCGTCCCGTCAGGTTCGAAGACCGTCAGGCGGCGCCTGGCGTCAAACACGCCCAACGTCCCAGCGGGCCCGCGCATCAAAGTCAGCGCTCCTTCGAATTCCCCGGGACCCTCTCCCTCCCGTCCGAACGCCCCAACAGTCGACCCGTCACTCCGCACACAAACGACCTGGACTTCGTAAGAGTCGACCACGCAAGCTGTGGAGCTGTCAACCAGCGCGACCGAGAC
>JAPOOQ010000396.1 GCA_026713345.1 Gemmatimonadota bacterium
CGACGGCGCGGTCGCGAGCGCGGCGATCAGCACTGCCCGGCCAGAGGCATCGCCCCGGTGGGCCAGCGCGACCGCCGCGGCGCGGCGGATGGATGGCACCCTGTCCGACAGGCCGTCCCGCAGCGGGGGCACCGGTACGTTCGCGGCGGGGGCGAGGTCGAAAGCCGGCCCGCGCATCGCCGGATCGTCGCGGTCGAGGAACTCCGTGACGAAGGCGCCGGGCAGGGAGAGCCCGGCATCGGCGGCGGCCCGCAACGCGATCGGAAGCAGCGGTGCGGGCAGGCCCGGCGAAAGAACGATCCGCTGGAGCGCGGCCCGCGCTCCGGCGCCGTCCAGTCGCGCCAGCGTCTCCAGCACCTTGCACTGCTCCCGCAGGGGCCGATCGATACCGAAGCCGTGGAAGCGGCGCCACAGCGCCTCCAGCGCCGGAACCGCCGCCGCCAGAGACCGCGCGGCGATCTCGTGGCAGAACGCGTCGATATCCGACGGGCCCGCCTCCGCGAGATGCTCGATCAGCTCGTCATCGGTGAGCGAAGCCGGTGCCGGAACCGCGGCCCGGACCGGTCGTTCCCGGAGCTGCCGGGCATCGGCCCGGCCGCGCGCGTCGAACAGGTCCGGCTGGCGGCTGGCGTCAGGACGCTCCTGGGGCATCGGGCCGGGTTTGCCGTCGGACATCGGCGCAGCATATCCGGCGATCGGACGCCGCGACAACACCCGGCGCTGCCTTCGCGGCACCGTGGCGCGAATCCGGGCGCGGAGACGGAGGCCGGCCGGCGCACTATTTCGCCTCCTCCCCGAGGAGTTGGAGCGTGGCGGTAACCGTCCCGCCACGATCGAGTTCAAGCTCGCCGTAGGAGATAGAATCGGAATGGATCCGCCCCGACGCCCGCACCGTCAGGATCTCGCGGACGGTCAGGGATCCTTCCACGGTGCCGCCGATGTCGGCCCTCTCGACATCGGCGCTGCCCCGGAAGACGCCGCCCGCGGCAACCGACAGCAGGCGGCAGCCGGAGATCTCGGTCTCCACGGCACCCTCGACGATGAGCCGCTCGCATGACCCGATCCGGCCGCTGTACGAGATGCCGCGCGGGATCGTCAGCGTCTTGCCCTCGCTTTCTGCTCCCGGAACGAGCCGGACGGGAGCCTGGGCCGGCCGCGCGGTCGCCGGGCGCGCCGACCGGGACCGGACCTCGCCGCCGCGATACGGGGCGCGAGATCCTGGAGATCGATGCCATGTCGGAGTAGGCCGCATGACTTCTTCCACAGGGATGATAGTTAATATTCTTGTTTTATATTAGCTAGTTATGAATGAAACCGGTCAAGGCGCTGGAAACCTTCAACTTATTGGTACCAGATAGGCACTGTTTGGAAACCAAGTCACGCGGGCGCCCGCCGACAGACCGCTCATTCGTTTCATTCCGCCATGAGATTGACGATTAGGCGGATCATTAGGTTCTTGTGGGAAGGATCGCTCTAAACGATCAGAAGGATGGTGGCCGACTCGGCGGGCTGGGCGCTGGCGCTGCGCATCCAGCGCAACGCCCGGCGGAGCGCGGAGCCCAGGGACGCGGACCACACGGTGGCGGAGTGGACCGAGACGCGGCTGTGGCGCGGCATCCCGGCGGCGGACCGTGCATTCGTGCTCGACGCGGCGCTGTTCGACGGGCTGGAACCGGAGCTGGTCGACGAGGTGAGGGGCGAGGCCAACTCGGCGAGGCGGATCGCGGCGATGGGGGCGCTCGCGGGTCTCGTGTCGGGCGCGCTGGCGATCCGGCCGCATCCGTTGGTCAGGGAGTATTGCGAGACTCGCAGGTTCGTGGAGTACCCGGAGCGCTACCGGGCGGTGCACCGCGGCATCGCGCTGGCGCTCGCGCGCCGCGGCCGGGCGGTCTGAGGCCGGAAAGCGATCTTCGAACAGAATGGCAAACTGCCCCATCGCGGCGGTCCAGCCAACGGGCCGTTTCCAGCGCGTGCCGGCGTTGCGGATCGCCAGATACTACAGCTTGGTCGCCGCCTCATCGCTCGGGAAGCTGCCCCGGGTCTTGATGATCTTGCACAACGACCGATGCAGGCTCTCCAGCGCGTTCGTAACCGGTATGGAGATGTCGGTGCCGCCGTTCCCGGCCTGATTCTTCGGAATTCGGCCTATGGTGCGACCATCCGGGACAGAGGCACCGGGAGCACGAAGGTGCGGGCAGGCCGATCTACTCGATGATCTGCGAGCTCGTGTTAGTAGCTGGCCGCCTCTGCGACTCGCCCGGTTGCGCCGAGAGCGCGGATCCGTAGGTGTCGTGTTGCCCGCCGCTCCCTTCACACAAGCGACAGGAGGCGCGAATGAAGCGTGTTATCGGCATCGCCCTCCA
>JAPOOQ010000397.1 GCA_026713345.1 Gemmatimonadota bacterium
CCCGGCGACTTCACCGTCACCGTGGGCGCGGACCGGCGCGACGTGGCCGCCGGCGGCGTCGCCATCGCGGGCGACACGGTGACGCTGACGCTTTCCTCGCCGGTGCTCGCCGTCGACGCGGTGCAGGTGCGCTACACGGCGGGCGCGGACCCGTTGCGGGACGCCGCCGCCAACGCCGTGGCCGACTTCGGCGACCAGACGGTGACCAACGACACCACGCCGGACACGACCGAGCCGGTGTTCTCCTCGGCCGCCGTCAACGGCACGACTCTGACGTTGACCTTCAACGAGGCCCTCGATCCGTCGTCCGAGCCCGCTCCCAGTGCGTTCACCGTCACGGTCGGCTCAAGCCGGACCCAGGTGGCCCAGGGCGGCGTCGCCATCGCGGGCGACACGGTGACGCTGACCCTCTCCTCGGCCGTGCAGTACGGAGCAACGGTGCGGGTGCGCTACAGCAAGCCGTCATCAGGTCCGCTCCAGGACCACTCCGCCAACGCCGTGGCGTCCTTCGGCAACCAGACGGTGACCAACGACACGCCCGACACCACGAATCCGACGTTCTCCTCGGCGGTGGTCGACCGCGCGACGTTGACGGTCACCTTCAGCAAGGACCTCAACAGCGTCTCCGTGCCCGTGCCCGGCGATTTCACGGTGAAGGTGAACGAGGGCACACGCGGCGTGGCCGCCGATGGTGTGGTGATCGACGGCAAGACGGTGACGCTGACGCTCGAATCGGCGGTCTCGGGCGGGCAGATCGTGACGGTGGCCTACACCGCGGGGACGCCTCCGCTGCAGGACAGATCCGTCACACCCAACGCCGTGGAGACGTTCGGCGACCAGCCGGTGACCAACGAGACGGTGCCGTGGCTGCCCGACGACGTGGTCGTGAGCGGCGTCAAGCTGACGCTGATCTACGACCAGCCCCTCGACAACGCTGGGTCGGTGGTCAACAACACGGAACCGACAGCGCCGTGCCCGGCCACCAGCTTTCATCCCGGGTTCATCGGTTCGGGCTACTTCACGCTGACCGCGACGGATTCGACGATCACGGTGGTGTACGACAACCGGGCGCCGACCTCTCACAAGTTTCAGCTCTGCAAGTCAGGCAACACCTCGGTCGACCGTGAAACGGCGAATAGCCAGGGTACCCAGCACACCTTCACCGGCCTGGACGAAGACACCGACTACTGGGTGCGGGTGCTTGAGGCCTCCACCACCCCTTCGGACTGGAACTACATCCGCACCACCTCCCTACTATCGGTGCCGGCCGCCGGCGACTTCGTGGTGAGTGTGGGCGGCACCGTGTGGCAACTGGTGGAGCCAGCCGATGCGCTTTCGGATGGTGTGAACCCTCCCAAGGTGCCAACGGTGCTACTGGTCGGCAACACGGCATTCGTGGCGCCGGGTCAGGATGGTAATCAAGTCGAGCTCACACACGCTGACGACATCGCGCAGTCATTCACCACCGGCAACCATCCCGACGGCTACACGCTGAGGAGCGTGGAGGCCTTCATGAAGAACGAGGGCACGCCGGCTCCGTCCTATACCGCCGTGGGCATCCACGCGGACTCGTCCGGCGCGCCGGGCGCGCCGGGCGCGAGCGTGGGCACGCTGACGAAGCAGGGTAGTCCGGGCAGCGACAGGAGCAAGGTCCGGTTCACGTCCAGCGACGCCGGCATCGCCCTGGAGCCCAACACGACGTACTGGTTCGTGCTCGATCTCAGTGCTGCGTTCAATGACGTCAAGTTGTTCGCAACGACTGCGAAGACGGAAAGGTCGGACACCGGGTCATTGACGGACTGGAGCCTCGGGGACGGCCATCGCTCGCGTAGTCCCGCGTCTTCAGTGTGGAACCAGACCGATAACGACAACGTCATCCAGATCGACATCCGCGGTCATGTGGCCATCACCCCGGTGGCGGTGCGCGACAGCCGCGTGATCCTGACCCTGCACCCGGACGCGGGCGATCTGGTGGCGAAAGGTGGTCGGGTGACGCTGTCCTACACGGCGGGTACGGACCCGGTCCGAGGCGCCGACGGCACTGAGGCGGCGAGCTTCGCCGACCGCAGCGTCAAGAACCTCGCCTCGGACAGGACAGCGCCGACGCTGCGGGCCGTCACCGTGGACACGACCGGCGGACCAACGGACAAGCTGATCCTGACCTATAACGAACGGCTGGACCCCGATAGCGTGCCGGCCCCGGCCACCTTCTTGGTGCAAGTCGGCATCAACAGGGTCGCGGTCACGAACGTCGAGGTGAGCGGCAGGCAGGTGACGCTGACGCTGGCCGCGGCGGTGCCCGAGGGCGAATACGTGGGGGTGAACTTCCCCACCTCGGCGGCGATCCAGGACTACGCGGGCAACCCCGCGGCGCCCATCCAGCTCGAGACGGCGGAACACGGCCCGCCGCCGGCCGACACGCCATCCTCCGGCGGCGGAACCCCCTCCGGCGGCGGCTTCGTCGGCGGCGGGGGTGGCGGTGGCGCTGGTCCGTCGGGGCCGAGTACGAGCACGGTCGACTTCGAGTGGAACGTAAAGCGCGACATCGACGCGCTCGACAGCGGCCACGACAACCCCACCGGCCTCTGGGGCGACGGCGAGACGCTGCTGCTGCTCGAGAACGGCTCGGGCGCCGACGACG
>JAPOOQ010000398.1 GCA_026713345.1 Gemmatimonadota bacterium
GACGACGAGGGCGTGATCCGGTTCGTGGGCAGGCGAGGGGGCAAGTTCATCGCGGCACTGGACGAACTGTACACCGAGATGCGCATGAGAAGCATGATCAGCGCCCCGCAGGGAATGGTCATACCGGCCAGCCGGCCCCAACCCGCACAAAAGGTGGGCTGACCCCCGCGAGGCGGAGGTCCCGACGAGGGAATCAAACCAGAAACAAGAAGGAGCAACAACATGCGACAGCGATTGACGCTGGCGGTAGTGGGAGTGGTTGGAATCGGAATCGGGTTCGTCCTGTCCGGAGGCGTGGGCGGATCGGAGGCCGAAGGCGGCGCGCCGGGCGCCGATTTCCCGATGGCGATCCAGCAGGCCTGGTTCCCGCCGGTCGGCGATTACGACACCGGCGGCGAGCCCCTCGACGACGAGCGCTTCGACGGGCTCCTGGCGGCGCTCGACGAAGCGCTGACGGCAAGGGAGACGCTGGCCGACTTCGAACGCCAAGCCGATATCCACCTGTGGAGCTTCACACGCCGCCTGGTGGTGCCCGAGGTTACCGGCGCGCAGATGGAGCGGATCGGGTCGTACCTGGACGACCTGGCCGAGCAGCATCCCGACCACGTCGACGTAATCGACTACCGGAGGGACTTTCTCCCGTCCTACGCCCGGTCCCGCCCCACCGCCCCACCGCTGACCCTCGATCTGCAGCTGTTCGGCGACACAGACCGGTACCCGAACAACGGTGAGCCCTTTTCGGACGCGCAGGTGGACGAATTGCTCGGCACCCTCGACGCCATCGTCAACCTCCCGGAGATTGCAGCCGACATCGCAGGAGAGGGCGCAGGCGAGATCGGGCGGTTCGCCGGCCGCCTGCAGCGGGGGCAGGTGAGCGAGGATCAGGCTGCGCGAATCGACGCCTTCTTCGACGAACTGGAGGCCGAACACCCCGATGCCGCCGAATCCCTCGCGCGGCACCGCTTCCGTATCGAGAACCTGACCCCGGGCAGGGTTGCGCCCAACATCAGGGGCACGGACACCGAGGGCGTCGAGTTCGCGCTGGAGGACTACCGCGGCAAGGTCGTAGCCCTGATCTTCTCGGGACAGTGGTGTGGCCCCTGCCGGGGGGAATACCCCTACCAGCGCGCCATGCTGGACATCTTCGGCGAGGACGATGTCGCGCTGCTGGGCGTCAACAGCGACGCCATGCTGGAGACGATCGTGCAGGCCAAGGAGGACGAGGGGCTGGACTACCGGACCTGGTGGGACGGCCACAGCCAGCCCGACGCGGAGACGGTGGCCGCCGAAGGGCCGATCGCGACCGAGTGGGGCGTGAGGGGATGGCCGACGATCTACGTGCTCGACGACGAGGGCGTGATCCGGTTTGTCAACAAGCGCGGCGGCGCGCTGATCGACGCCGTCGACCAGCTGCTGCGGGACCAGCGGATGCGCGAGTACCAGGAGCGGACGGGAACCACGAGTTCGCCCACGCGTGCCGTGCGGGCGCTGATCGTGCCGGCCTCGGCCGCCAAGGAAGATCCACCTGAACCGGAAGATCCACCTGAACTATAGATGGGCGGTCCGGCGCCGGAAGCGCCGCCGCACCGAAGACCAGGGAGCCAACAGGAGGTAGCAATGCGAAAGTCCATGCCAGTGATCGGCGCGACCGTCGTCGCATTCGGACTGGGGTTCGTCGTGTCCGGAAGCATGGGTGCGTCCGGCACGGAAGAGGAGATGGCATCGCCGCTCGAAGACATCCCGGTCGCGTACCAGAAGATGTGGTTCCAGCCGGCCGGCGAGTATGACACCGAGGGTGAGCCGCTGGACGACGAGCGCTTCGACGGGCTCCTGGCGGACCTCGAGGTGGCGCTTACGGCCGAGGAGACGCTGGCGGACTTCGAGAAGGAGGCGGAGGCGCACCTGTGGGGCTTCATCCGCCGCCTGGCGATCCCCGAGATCACGGACGAGCAGAAGGAGCGGGCGAAGGCGTACCTGGAAGAGGTGGCCGAGCGCCACCCGGACCACCGGACGATGATCGAGCGGGAAGCGCAGATGGTCGATTCCTACGCCGCTTCGATGCCGTCGGCCCCGGAAGCCACCATGAGGATCCTTTTCTTCGGTGACGCCGAGGAATTCGACACCGACGGAGGGCCTTTCGAGGACGGGCACATCGATCGCCTGATCGGCACGATCGACGCCGTCGTCGGCCTGCCCGAGGTGGCAGCCGACATCGAGAACGAGGCGGGCATCGCCTTCTGGCGCTTCGGCAACCGCCTGCAGCAGGGTCAGGTCAACGAGGAACAGACCGCGCGGATCGTGGCGTACCTGGAGGGGGTCAAGGAGGAACATCCCGACGCCGCGGAGTTCATCGACCGGCAGAAGTTCATCGTCCAGCACCTGACTCCGGGCAACGTTGCGCCGAACATCGTGGGGACCGACACCGATGGCGTCGAGTTCGCGCTGGAGGACTACCGCGGCAAGATCATCGCCCTGGTCTTCTCCGGGCAGTGGTGCGGGCCGTGCCGGGGCGAGTACCCGTACCAGCGCGCCATGCTCGACATCTACGACGAGGAGGACGTGGTGATCCTGGGCGTGAACAGCGACGCCGAACTTCAGACGATCGTGGATGCGAAGATCGACGAGGAGCTCCCCTACCGGACCTGGTGGGACGGCCACAGCCAGCCCGACGCCGAGGTGACGGCCACCGAGGGGCCGATCGCGACCGAGTGGGGCGTGCGCGGGTGGCCGACGATCTACGTCATCGACGGCGAAGGCGTGATCCGGCACGTGAACAAGCGCGGGGGCGGGCTGATCGAGGCGGTCGACGCGCTGCTGATGGACAAGCGGATGGCCGAGTTCGAGGCACAGGCGGAGGCGGAAGAGGCAGGGGACGGGACCGGGACCGGCACCGGAACAATCTGACACGGGCGGGGGGGGACCCCTGGGGGGATCCGGAGAGCTCGCCTACAGGTACGTCGCCGGGGGCAGCCCGAAGATGTTGTCGATGAGTTCGCGCGCCTGAGGCGGCACGCCCTTCAGCGACGCGGGGATTCCCAGCGCGTTCGTTTCCTCGACCACGCGCTTGAGGGCGATCGCGCCGGTCAGATCGATCCGGCCCAGTCCCTCGAGGTGAATGATGACCTCGGAGACGCCGCCCGCGTCCGTGAGCCGGCTCATCAGCGCCTCCTCCAGGCGGGGCGCCGACGCGAACCAGAGGATGCCCAGCACCTCCAGGTGCAGTACGTCGCCCTCCATCCAGCTCTCGAATCCGGCCCGCCGCTCCTGCCACACGTGGATGGCGAGCGAGACGAGGATGCCGACCAGCAGGGCCTGTTCGATCCGCGGGGCCAGCAGCAGGCACAGCGCGAGGGTGAGCCAGACGACCAGCGCCTGGATTCGCGACAGCGTCCACACGTTCACCAGCATGCGGAGCTTCACCAGTCCGCCGACCGCGGCGATCACGATGCCGGCCAGCACCGCCTTCGGGAGCGACGAAAGGACCCCCGCGAAGGGCAGGAAGACGAGCACGGCGAGGCCGGTGATCGCCCCGGACCAGCGGGTGCCCGCGTTCGAGAGATGGTTCAGGCTGCTCCGTGACAGGGATCCGTCGACCGGCATGCCCCCGCAGACCCCGGAAACCACGTTGGCGGCGCCCTGGGCCAGAAATTCCCGGTCCGGGCTCCAGTGTGCGCGGTCAAGGGTCGCGAAGCTGCGGGCGATGGCGGTCGTCTCGGCGAAGCCCACCAGGGCGATGACCACGCCGGGAAGGAAGAGGGCGGGCACCAGCCCCCAGGGCAGGGCGAAGCTGACGGGTGGCAGCGAACCGGGGATGTCGCCCACGATCGGCCCGCGGTATCCGGCCAGAACCGAAAAGAGCACCCCGCCGAGCACGGCGACGAGCGCCCCCGGAAAGAGGGGGTGGATGCGGCGGGCGAAGAGCGTGATCGCGACCGTGAGGACGGTGAGCGCGAGGGCGGCGAGATTCCATGACGCCGGTGTGCCGAGAACGTGGAGGGTGTTCCCGACCAGCCCGCTCTCGCCCACGGCGGCCATTCCCAGCGTTGAGGGGAACTGGGAGAGCAGGATCAGGATGGCCGCCCCCGAGGTGAACCCGCGCACGACGGGCTGCGACATCAGGTAGGTGACCTTCCCGGCGTGGAGCGCTGCGATGGCCAGCCGCGCGAGTCCGACGATGAGCGCGAGGAGCGCGGCCGCGCCCGCGTACTGGGGACTCCCGGGCGTGGCAATGGTCACGAGGGCGCCGTGGGTCAGCAGCGCGGTGAGGGCGACCGGGCCCGTCTGCAGGTACGGGCACGACGCGAAGATGCCCGCCGCCAGGAGCGGCAGCGCCGAGGCATAGAGGCCGTGCACGGACGGGAGGCCCGCCAGTTCGGCGTAGGCCATGCTCTGGGGGATGATGAGGAGGGCGACGCTCAGTCCGGCGAGCAGGTCGCGCCGGGTGGCACGGCGCGCGGTCCAGGCCGGGGCTCCGACGACTGGGGCGTCGCCCTGTGGGTCGCTGCGGGGGGCGGGGGCGCTCACTGTGCGTCGGTGGAGGAGGACACCGGGGTCGGTGCCCCCGGTGCTGCATTTTGCACATCGGATGGTGCATCTTGCACCTCAGATGCTGCGTTCTGCACACCAATCGTCGCGTCTTGTACTGCAAGCTCACCTTCCAGCGCCCAATGCGCCAACGTGCCATGTGCTGCATTGTGCACATCGGATGGCGCAATATGCACATCAACTGCTGCATTTTGCACCGCGGATGACGTACCCTGCTCACGGACTGGCGCATTTTGCACACCGGATGGCGCATTTTGCACGTCGGCCGCCAGTTCGCGAAGCAGCCCGGCGGTCTCAGCCGCACGCTCCGACCACCACCTCGTGATTGACGGGGGGCCCGCCGAGGCCACCCTCCCACCCCACCCCTCCGCGTGCGCCGCCAGCCATTCGAGCGCGGCACGCGGATCTTGCGCCAGGAACGAGTTCAGCACGTACCGGCGCTCTCCGGCGCGGCAGGCCAGCCCGGTTTCGTCCGCGAGGAGCAGCAGGTCGTCGCGAAGCAGGATCATGCCGGTGCGTGCCGGGGCGAGCAGCGCGCCGATGAAGGCGGGGCCCCCTTCGCGGCGCGGGTCGGCCAGCCGCGGGGCGGCGCGCAGCGCGGCAGGAAGGTAGTCCGGGAAGGCCATCTCCCGGTCCAGCCGGGCCAGGGAGTCGCGGAGCAGTAACGCCCAGGCCTCGTAGAAGGCCACGCCGCACTCCTCGAAGCTTGCCAGGTAGGGCCCGGCCCACGACCCAAGATGCTCCCACGCCAGCGTGACCCGGGCCTCGGCGAGAAGGGTCCGGCGGGCGCTGTCGGATTCCTCCCGCCGCCATTCGTCCATCGATGCCAGCAGGCCCAGCAGGGACGCGAGGTGGTCGGCCGAGGTTCCAACGCCGCGGCCCGGTTCACCCTTCAGGTCGAGTCCCAGCGCCCGCCGGAACCCCTCGATGCGGTCCCGCGCCTCGCCTCCCATCATCCCCTCCGCCCCGAGATACACGGACGCATACGGATACCGCTGTTGCACCACCACCCTGGCGTGTTCCGCCGCGGTCGGCACCGCCGGCAGGCCGAGTGCCGCCGCTACGCGTGCATGCTCCGCCGCCGGGGCCTCGATCAGCGTGCCGAGCGCGCGGAAGACCTCCATTCAGGAACTCCCGTTCTCCTCCATCGGAAGCCGGAACGCCGCTCGCTCCGGCCTCACGGGACGGAGCAGCCAGTACGGCCGCCGGGTGCCGTCCGGGGAGTGGCGCGCGGCGGGGCGGGTTCGCGCCAGCCACTGCCGGAAGGCCTCTCGGGACTTCGCGGTGTCCACCGAGATGTCGCCGTAGCTGTCGCCGGGACCGGCCTTCGTCACCCGCACGGCCTGGTGCCAGCAGTGCGCCCCGGAGATCGGATCCGGCTGGACGGGGAAGGTCATGTTCTGGTGCACGCCCACGTCGGTCCACCAGATCCTCGCGGTGTCGGGGTCGGCCGAACGGAAGGGGCCCGTGCCGCGCTTCCGCTTCATCCCCCACCCGCTCCCTTCGTTGTGCAGTGCGACCGTCGCCACGTTCTGGCGGGGCCCGTCCCCCGTCTTCCACCGCCCCATGTGGTGCGAGCACGCCACCACCCCGGGATGGATGCCCTCGGTCACCCAGGCCTTCACCACGAAGTGCCCGATCTGCGTCTCGACCCTGACCAGGTCCCCCGTCCCCACCCCGATCCGCGCGGCGTCCTTCGGGTGCAGCCAGAGCGGGTTGGTGTGCGCGATCTCGTTCAGCCACTTCGCGTTCGCGCTCCGGGTGTGGATCTGCACCGGCAGCCGGAACGTCGAGATCAGGCACATCCCCTCCTCACCCAGCTTCGATCTGTGCACATGGCTCCGCACGTAGCCCGGCAAGGCCAGCTCCGGCCATCCCCACGCCGCCAGCGTCCCGGACCAGAATTCGAGCCGCCCCGACGGCGTCGGAAAGCCCCGCCGCACCACCCCGTCCACCTCCACCCCCGCCCACCGCCGCCCCTCTCCGTCCCCGTCGATCGGCGGCATCGGCACCACGTTCGGCGACGGCTCCGGTGCGGCCCGCGTATACGCCCGCCCGGCCCCGTCGATGCTCACATCGGTCAGTTCCGTGTCCGGCACGCGCTCTTCGTAGAGCGGCCCCACCGTATTCCCGATCTCGAAGGCCCCGTAGCGGCGCATGTACTCGAGCGGCGACATCCCCTCGCCGGCGGCCTTCTCCGGCAGACCCGGCACCGAGTTCGCGAAGATCCACCCGTAGTACTCGTCCACGGTCATCTTCTCGCCCGGCCGCTCCCGCGATTCGAAGAACTGGCGGATCCCGCGGCTCCCGTCGGGGTCGATCCTCCAGGTCAGCTCGATCCAGAACTCGTTTTCCTCCCACACCTCGCCCGGGTTCACGTCGCGCGTGCTCGCCACCGTCTCGCCGAGCCGCTCGCGCGCGGCACGCAGCACCGGCTGCCGGAATCCGAGCCAGAGCCCGTCGTACTGCTCGTAGCTGGTCAGGTCGTGGCGCTCCGACGAGTGGCCCATCGGCAGCACATAGTCCGCGAAGAAGGCGGTCTCGTTCCAGGTCGGCGTGAGCGCGACGTGCAACCCGATCCGCTCCGGGTCCGTCAGCATCTCGATCCAGGAAAAGCCGTCGGGATTGGTCCAGACTGGGTTGTAGACGCGGGTGAAATAGACGGCGAGGCGCCCCTCCCGCTCGCGCGTGAGGTGTGGAAGGAGGAACGACATCTCCATCAGGCTCAGCGGGTATTCGCCCGGCCAGGTGAGCTCGTTCCAATGCTTCGGGTGCCTCGGAGGCATGCGGATCGGCCGTGGAACAAATTTGTTCCACGCGTTGGGATAGGTGCCGCCGGGCACCGCGATCGCCCCCAGAAGCGCATTCAGCAGGAAGAGCGCGCGCGCGACCTGCCCCCCGCCGAGATTGCCGGCGGCCGCGCTCCGCCAGTTGTGGGTCGACAGCCGCGTGCCGGCCCCCGCGACCACCTCCGCCACCTCCGCGAGCGTTTCAGCTGAAACGCCGCTCTCCGCCGCAGCGAACTCGAAGGTGAACTCGGCGTAGAGTTCGCCGAGCACGCGCTGGAACGCCTCGAAGGTCGGGGGCTCGTCCGGGTGGTTCTCTTCCAAGTATTCGCGCCAGTTCCACCAGCGCTCCACAAAGGCGGCGTTGTAGCGGCCGGTGCGGATCAGGTGGTTGGCGATCGCCAGCAGCACCGCGGCCTCGGAGCCCGGGTAGGTCGACAGCCAGTGATCCGCATGGGTGGCCGTATTGGAGAGGCGCGTGTCGAAGACGATGAGCTTCGCGCCCCGCTTCTTGCCCTCCATCACCCGTTGCGCGTGGGGGTTGAAGTAGTGGCCGGCCTCCAGGTGACTGCTGACCAGGAGGATCACCTGCGCGTTCGCGTGGTCCGGGCTGGGGCGGTCCATCCCCATCCAGAGGTGGTAGCCCGCGCGCGCGCCCGACGAACAGATGTTGGTGTGCGAGTTGTGGCCGTCCACGCCCCAGGCGGCGAGCGTCCGCTCGGTGAAGCCGTCCTCGCCGGGGCGGCCGACGTGGTACATGATCTCGCGGTGCCGGTCCTCGTCGATGGCTGCGCGGATCCGCCCCGCGATGTCGTCCAGCGCCTCGTCCCAGTCGACCGGCTCCCACTTCCCTTCCCCCCGCTCCCCGGCCCGCTTCAGCGGCGTCAGGATCCGGTCCGGGTCGGTGATCTGGGTGACGGTCGCGGGCCCCTTCGCGCAGTTGCGGCCGCGCGAGCCCGGGTGTTCCGGGTTGCCCTCGAATTTGCGCACCTCGAGGGTGTCGCGGTCCACGTAGGCGAGCAGCCCGCACGCCGACTCGCAGTTGAAGCAGGTCGTGGGCACAAGCATGTAGCGGCGCTCGACCCGCTCGGGCCACGCCTTCGAGTCCAGCTCGACCCAGTCGCTCCAGCGCTCCTTCGGGGGAAAGGCTGCGAGGTGGACGCGGCTCGCGCCCGGGTAGAAGGTCTCGCCGCGGGCCTCGACCTCGGCGCGCGCGGCGGAGACGCGCCGGTTGAGGTCGTCGAGGGTGGGGCCTCGGCCAGCGCCGCCGCCGGGCCCGGCGGTCTCGCGGTCGGCGCCGCCGGTGGGTCCGCGCTCGCTCATGCGATCGGCACCGACTGGCCCGCCTGCACGTAGGCGTGCTCGTAGGCGAGCAGGGCGACGAGGCCCACGGCGACCGCGGCCACGCCGAGCCACGGGGCGGCGGCCACCAGCCAGGGGGAAGCCGCGCCGAGGAGGGCGCCGAGCACCCCGACCCGGAACCAGCCGCGAAAGCGCCCGTGCGTCATCTCGCGTTCGGCGAGGCGCGCGTGGGCGGTGGGCGGGGGCATGAAGACCTCGCCGGCGATCATCAGGGCGTGGGCGCCGCTGGCCAGCGCGAAGACCTTCAGCGCGCCGGCTGCGGCCATCCCCGCCGACCCGGCTGAGGCGCCGGCCGCCGCGCTAGCGCCATTCACGGCTCCGGTCAGCGCTCCCGCCGACCCATCCATCGCAACCGCTGCCAGCACCATCGCC
>JAPOOQ010000399.1 GCA_026713345.1 Gemmatimonadota bacterium
CGCTCTGGCATGGACCAGGCTGCGAGCTGCGGCGGCCGTCCGCGGCGCGACTCCCCCCCCACCCACGCCGACGATCACCACCGCAACCAACAGTTCCACCATCGAAACCCCCCAGCGAGGCATCGCTCCGCCCCCCGCCACACCCACGCTGACGATCACCACCGCAACCAACAGTTCCACGATCGAAACCCCCGAGCGAGTCATCGTCTCGCCACCCGGCCCAGCGAGGAGACCACAAGCGAGCGCTCCTCCCCCGCAAGCGTGAAGCGAATCGTCTGGCTGGACACCAGGCCCAGGCCCAGAGGCCCGTAGCGAACCCGCGCCGAGGGCCGTCCGCGTGACAATTGCAGCGCAACCCCACCCTCCCCAAGGGCCGCCGCCGCCACGGTGTCTCCCGCAGCCGAGACGACGATCCCCCAGGGCGGTTCGGCCACGAGCTCCAGCGTCGCGCCCCCTTCCCCGATCGCCGCCCACCTGGCCATGGCGAGGAGCCGCGCCACTTCCTCCTGCGAGCGGCTCAGGTAGAACGATGTGCGGAGCCGGACCGTCGAGGTGAGCAGGGGCGGGGCCAGCACCGCCAGGATGGCAAGCAGAACGGCGATCTCGATGATTGAATAGCCCGCGCGCGCCGCTCCAGCCGGCTTCACCTGGTGCATGCGACCTGGCCCTCCGCTTCCGGGGACACACCTCCGATGGTCGGCGCGGTCACGGTTCCGTAGTAGATGGCGCAGCCCTCGTCGGTCCCCAGCGCTTCATGGGTCGCCACGGCTGTCCACCCCGCGTTGTCGCCCGTTGCGGCGATGTTGACCGCTTCCGACGCGACAAACCCCAGATCCGTCAGCGAGGCGCTGTACTCGTAGTTGGTGGCGTAGTAGAGTTCCTGCTGCGCAGCCAGATTGCGCACATCCGACTTCATGGCGGCGAAGTAGGCCTTCTCCCTCGTCGCCGAGAACTGCGGAATGGCGATCGCCGCCAGAATCCCGATGATGATCAGGACAATCAGCAGTTCAATCAGTGTAAAGCCCTGTCTGTCATTCATTTGAATGCTCCCCCCTAAAGCTGTCTGTAAATCGATCACCTGGTTGGGCGAGCGAGCTACGAACGACTAGTCGGGCCCGCTGACCGGCAGGTGCGAAGTGATGTCCGACCAAGGTGCGGGGTATCGGGGGGCGCTGGAATAGCAGAATCGGCCTGATTTTCTTCGCCGGGGATTCCAGCTGGCAGGGAGCGGCGCTATTCCGCCTTGTCGACCGGGGGCCGGGAGGACTCCGGAGGCACCCAGGGACGCGCCCGGGGGCCGAAGAGATTGCAGCGCAGGATGAACCAGATCGCGGCGACACCGTCCTTCCAACCGATCTTCTTCCCTTCCGCGTAGGTTCGTCCGTCGTAGCTGATCGGCAACTCGTACACACGCGCGCGGGCCTGCGCGAGCCGCGCGGTGATCTCCGGCTCGATCCCGAAACGGTCCACCGTAAGCGGCAGGGACCTGAGCAGATCGGTCCGCACCATCTTCTGGCAAGTCTCCATGTCGGTGAGATTCAGGTTGGTGAAGACGTTGCTGAGGAGAGTGAGGAACCGGTTCCCCATGGTATGCCAGAAGAAGAGAGCTCGCCTTGGGGCCCCAAGGAAGCGCGAACCGTACACCGCGTCCGCTCTGCCGTCCGCGATCGGTTCAAGCAGGCGCGGGATCTCTCCGGGGTCGTACTCCAGATCCGCGTCCTGAACCACGGTCACATCCCCCGTCGCGTGGCCGAAGCCGGTGCGCAATGCCGCCCCCTTTCCGCGGTTCCGCTCATGCAGGAAGAGCTGGTCGATCAGGCCCTCGTCCCGCAGTCCCGGAAGCAGCTCACGGGTCCCGTCGGCAGAGCCGTCGTCGACCACGATCACCTCCCTGGACACCTCCACCGCAGCCACCCGGCGCAGCAGCCGCTCCACCGTGGGCGCCTCGTTGTAGACCGGGATCACGATCGAGACGATCATCGACCGGTAGGCCGACAGAGCGCACACCGGTCAGTTTTCCCGTTTTGGGGTCATGGTGAGCAGGATGCGACCTGATTCGGCGCGATGCCGGCCCGGGGCGTCAGGATCCCGACGGGAGCTGTAGCAACTGCCCTGCGTAGATGCGCGAACTTCGGAGATTGTTGGCCGACTTCAGTTGGTCCACCGTGGTCCCGTGGGCCCTGGCGATACCCCAAAGCGAGTCCCCGGAACGGACCCTGTAGCGGGTCGGAGACGAGTACGCAGCTTCAGCTTCCGCCACCCTCACCCCGGACGCCTGCCCGCCGCGGGACTCCAAAGCGGCCACATAACTCGCATACTGGCGGGGATAGACGGCGATATGGTAGTGCCGCGGGTAGCGCTCCAGGGTGGCCTGCAGTGCCCCTTGCCGTTCCAGGGGCAGGAGGACTTCGTTCTCGAGCCAGCTGCGACAGTCCCGCCGGGTGCTCCACCGGAGGTCGACGGCCATTCCCATCGGATGCACCGAGTACTCCTTGGAGGAATTGCGGGGCTGGTGTGACACGGGCCGCGTGAGGCTGGTCACCACCAACTGTTCACCGCACGCGCTCCGGTACTGCTTCGCCAGCCGCTCGACGAACAGCTTCACCTCGGGACGCGCGTAAGGGAACGACACCTGGTGCAGCCGGTAGTCCCGGTTCCCCTTGAGCGGCACCAAAAGGCCCTCCTCCACGAACCGATCGACGTGCGAAGGGTCTATCAGCTTGGTGAAGTCGTGAAGCCGGGCCTGCTCGTACTGCTCCTCCATGGAGCGGGTTCCACCCCGCAGGGTCTGCGCCGCGACTTCGCCTGGCCACGCCGCGACCGCAAGCGCGAAAAGGGCGCCACCCAGCACGCCTGCCCTGAAGCCACTTGCCGATACGGCCGGCAGCAGATGCCGGACCTGTCCCCGAAGTTTCAAGATTCGCTGCCTCCTCCGCCGGTTGTGCCGGATCACCGTCGGTCCGCCTCGGTTAAGGAACATATGTATATCCGCCCGGTTTCGCTACCCCGCCACAACATCGAAGCCAGCTGGACCGGGTTGACCGCCTGGCTCCCGGGGGACGGTCAGCCGGCCGCCGAGTAGTTCTCCGCCGCGACCGTCCAGTTGACCACGTTCCAGAAGGCCGCCACGTAGTCGGGGCGCCGGTTCTGGTAGTTGAGATAGTAGGCGTGTTCCCAGACATCGACGCCCACGACCGGCACCTTCCCCTCCATGACGGGCGTGTCCTGGTTCGCGGTCGAGAGCACTTCGAGTGCCCCGCCCTCCCCTGCGGCCAGCCAGGCCCACCCCGACCCGAAACGCCCCACCGCGGCCGCCGCGAACTGCTTCCGGAAGTCGTCGAAGGAACCGAACGCGGCGTCGATCGCCGCCGCCAGAGCCCCGCTCGGCGCGCTGTCGCCACCGGGCGTCATGAGCCGCCAGAAGAAGTCGTGATTGACGAAGCCTCCTCCGTTGTTGCGCACGGCGGCGCGAATCCCCTCGGGCACGGCCGCCAGGTTCGCGACCAGCTCGCCGGCCGACAACCCGTGGAGTCGGGAGTGCGGCTCAAGA
>JAPOOQ010000400.1 GCA_026713345.1 Gemmatimonadota bacterium
CCTCCATCGCCCGCGCCAGGGGCCTCGGAAACCCGCGGATCGTGATGACCCGCTCTGCCGTCGCTGTCGTCGCCATGCTCGCCACACTCCCGGTCCGCCGTGCCTGCTACAATCTATGTCCTTGGCCGCGGCAGGGGTTAGGACCGGGTGGCATGTGCGTGACCACCGCTGGCGGAGAATGGTAACTAAACATGACAGATTGTCGTGTCTACTTTACAATTGTGACGCCGTGCCGAGACGGGCCGAGCCCGGATGGGAACGCCATCTCCGCCGCAATGTCGTCGGTGGCGATCGGGTGGCTGTCGGCTCGCGGATTGACAACAGGCGAATGGTACGAGAACTCTTGAGTTTCCCGGCACCGAAGCCACGTCCATTCAAGGGGTCCCCATGATCCGCCGAATCCAGGCACTCAACTACCGCTGCCTCCGGTACGTGGATGTCTCGCTCGACAGATTCCATGTGCTGATCGGCCCCAATGCTAGCGGGAAGAGTACCCTGTTTGACAGCATCGCTTTTCTGGGAGACCTGGTTCGGGACGGGCTGGAGAAGGCAGTTGGCCGGCGGACTGCGAATTTTCAGGACCTGGTCTGGGGGCGACCGGATGGTGATATGGGGTTCGAACTCGCCGTCGAGTTGGAGGTGCCGGAGGAGGTGCGTAAGACCCTCCCTTCCGAAAGGAGGTACCGGGTCTTCCGCTACGAGATCGCGATCAGGGAAGACCGCAAGGGAATGCGGATTGCCTCCGAAAGGGGCCTTTTGATGCCTCGGCGGAAGCAACAGCGGAGCATCCAGAGGATGTTGTTTCCGGATCCTCCGATGGCTCCTTCCACGATCCTCATCGGCGGTGGGAAGCCCGGAAGGAAGACCATACTCAGTAAGTCGGCGCGTGGAACGGACAACTTTATCGTCGAGACCGAGACGAAAGCGGGCAAGGGGTGGGCGACCCAAGTCGCCTTCGGGCCCCACCGCTCCACGTTGGGCAACTTGCCGGAAACTCCCGAGAACTTCCCGATGGCCACGTTCGTGAAGCGGAAGCTGGAAGATGGAGTGAAGCCCGTTTTCCTCGATAGCGTTACAATGCGGCGTGCGAGTCCCCCTCAATTCGGCAGGAACGGATTCGCGGTCGATGGTTCCAACCTGCCCTGGGTCATCAAGCGGCTCCGGGATCAACATCCAGTCGACTTCAAGGAGTGGCTGGGTCATGTCCGGACCGTGCTTGCGGATCTCCAGGACATTCGCATCATCGACCGGCCCGAGGATCGGCACGCGTACCTGTTGCTGCGCTACGACACCGGAGTGAGTGTACCATCCTGGATGGCTTCGGACGGGACCATGCGGCTCCTGGCATTGACGCTGCTCGCCTATCTTCCTGATAACCGTGAGATCTATCTGCTCGAGGAACCGGAAAACGGAGTCCACCCGTTGGCAGTAGAGGGAATCTGCGATTCGCTGTCATCGGCGTACGATGCGCAGGTTCTCGTCACCACCCATTCACCTGCACTACTCGCGCTGGTAGAGCCAAGTCAGGTGCTTTGTTTCGACAAGAACCTTGACGGGGCAACCGACATCGTGCGGGGAAGCGACCACCCGGTACTGGCAGACTGGCAGGGGTCCATCAACATGAATGTGCTCTTTGCCAAGGGCGTGATTGGGTGAGCCGGGACACGGCGTCCAGCGGGTTGGTCGCCCTCGTGGCGGATCGAGACATCGAAGAGACGCTGGCCAGATTGTTTGGCCGTCCAGAGTCCCTCGGAATAGGGCGATTCCCGTTCGATCTGAGGCGGCATCCCGACCGTGACGCGGGTTGTCGGGTGGACGCCGCCAATTTCCTCCGACAGTTCCTCCGCTCATACCGTCACGCCCTGGTTGTGTTCGACCAGGAGGGCTGCGGCAGCCTATCATCCCGTGAGGAGATCGAGGGTAGCGTCGAGTGGGAGCTCAATAGGAATGGATGGGGGGACCGGGCCCGCGCCGTCGTCATCGACCCGGAACTCGAAGCCTGGGTTTGGGCCGGATCCCCGGTGGTTTCCACGGCGCTCGGGTGGGGCCAGGAGCATGCAGCGCTTCGCAGCTGGCTGGAAGCAAGAGGATTGTGGGACGATGGCATCTCGAAACCGCACGACCCGAAAATCGCCATGTCCCGGGCTCTGCGTGGTGCGCCGCCGACCTCCCGCCGCCGCCGCTCGCCGAGGCTGTTCGGAGAAATCGCTGCAGGCGTATCCCTGGAAGGTTGCCAGGATCCCGCGTTTCTCAAGCTTCGCAGGATACTCCAGGAGTGGTTTCCCACGGCTGGACCATGAGCGGTGACGCACGCTCCCGCCAAGTGCATTCCCGCATCGAGGCGCTGGCGCGCCCCGACAAATGGTACCTGGGCGGACTGGACGGAGTGGTCTGGGCTCCGCCGTTCCCCCGCTGGCTGGACCGGCCCGGGTTCTGGGACGCGGCCCACCTGCTGAACACCGCGATCCAACCCTGTTTCG
>JAPOOQ010000401.1 GCA_026713345.1 Gemmatimonadota bacterium
AAGCGCGGACCGTACGGTCTTTTCACCGGGAAGCTCGTCCCCCTCCACGAGGATCTCGGTGCAGTACCGCCTGCTGCCGTGCACAAAGGGGTGGCCCGTCGCGGCGATCGGGGACCACTCGGGGTGCGACAGGTCGTCCCCGGAAGCGGATGCAGCGGCGGCTCCAGCGTCGTCTTCCGCACCCTCTCCCCGCTCGATCAGCCCCACCACCCCCCTGATCATCTCCACGAATCCCTTGGCTCCGGCGTCCACCACGCCGGCCTGCGCGAGCACCGGGAGCAGATCGGGGGTGCGGGCGAGCGACTCGCGCGCCGTTTCGAGGGTGCGCGTCATGACCTCGGTGAAGTCCGCAACCCCTTCCGCGCGGGCCGGCTCGGCCGCCTCCGAAGCGGACTCCCGCACAACTGTGAGGATCGTGCCTTCCACGGGCTTCTCCACCGACGCGTGCAGCGAGCGCGCCCCGTGTTCGAACGCCGCGCCAAGCTCGTCCGGCGTCGCCCGCTCACGGCCCTCCAGCCCGCGGGCGAAGCCGAGCAGGAACTGCGACAGCATCATGCCACAGTTGCCGCGCGCCCCCAGCACCGCAGAGCGCGCCCGCACGGCAGCCACGCGGTCGGCCCGGCGTTCCGCCAGCCCCGACATCTCGCCGGCAATGGCGTCCAGGGTCAGCGCCAGGTTGGTCCCGGTGTCGCCGTCCGGGACCGGAAAGACGTTGATCCGGTTGAGTTCCGCCTTCGCTTTGCGTCCCTGCCCGCAGGCCGCCAGGAACGCCCGGCGGAGGCGGGGGCCGTCAACATACGCGATTCCGGGCCTGTCTTCCATCGGATTTCGCTCCGATAGCCGAGATTCGGGATCAACCATCAATGGCGATGACCTACTTTCGTCGAGTAGTTACATAGTCGATCAACTACATAAACATCACATGTGATAGCAGATATTATACATGCGGAGTGGGCAATTCGCAGCTTTTGTTGGGCCACGGAGCCGGGGCTGACGCAGAGTCTCTCTGCATTTAATTACGCCGAGCAAAGGCAACGCCTCTACCGAAGCGGAGACCCGTTTTGGCGGTCGCACTTCGCCGCGGACCAAGCGGTCCGGGCGCGGGAAGCCGCTCCCGCGGACCGTCCGGACTTCAGGGTGGCGCGGCTGGCGCCGATCTCCGGCTACCCGCCGCAGCGCCCCGCTTCCTGCGCCACCCCCGTCGTCGCGTTGGAGCAAATCGCGCCGTTGGTGTAGCAGGTGTAGCAGGCAGCCTCTCCGAGCGGGGCGTCGATCCCCACTGCCTCGGTGAGGGTGTCCGCGAGCCGGGCGCTGGGATAGTCCAGCAGGATCGGGCAGGCATACACCCCGTTCGCGGTCACCAGGCGGGCGCTCGTGCAGAGGAGCTGGCTGAGGTCGTAGCCGTGCAGCATCTCGTGGGTGATGCGCTCGCAGGGCGTGTAGCCGCGGTTGCGTTCGGCCTCCTCGCCGATCAGGAGCGGCGGGAGGATCTTGAGGCGCGGATTCTCGTAGCCCACTGTGCCTAGCGCGTCCCGGAACGTCTGCAGCACGCACGCCATCTGATCGCACGGCCAACTCTGCATCGCGGTGATGATCGGCCGGAACCCGACCGCCGCCAGCTCGCCCACGCCCGCCATCGCACGCTCGAACGTGCCCTCTCCGCGGATCGGGTCGTTGATTTCGGCCGACGGGCCGTCGATGCTCACCCGCAGCTCGAGCCGGTGAGGGCTCTGCGCGCACAGCTCCCTCAGCGCCTCCACCCGGCGCGGCGTGAAGAGGGTGGCGTTGGTCAACACGGTGGCGGGGCCGAAGCGCAGTGCGTCCCCGAGGATCTCCTCCATCTCGTTGTTCATGAAGGGCTCGCCGCCGGTGAAGTAGTACTCCTTCACGTCCATCCGGGCCGACTCCTCCAGGGCCTTGTGAACCATTTCACGAGACATGAACCAGAAGGAGTGGTTGTCGGGCGAGCAGGAGATGAAGCAGTGGCGGCAGCGCAGGTTGCATACCGTGCCGCTGACCTGGAACCAGAGCTGGTCGAGCGCGAAGAGCGGGACCGTGGGAACGGACGCGGCGCGGGTTGTGGGCAATGTGGCCGGGGCGATCATGGCAGGTGCTCCTTGAGAGTGCGTTCCATATTGGACGTTGGACTCGATTCCCGCCAGCGTCGGAGCGGCGCCACGGCGGGTGTTCCCGTAGAATACCCTGCGCACCCGGGTTCGGTCCCGCCCACCATTCACGAACGACGAGCTGCCACGTGGCCTTCACGACCATCAATCCGACCGACGGAACCCTCCTCAGGCGATATCCCTTCATGTCGCCCGCCGCCCTGGGCGACGCCCTCGTCACGGCCCGGTCGGCCCAGCTCGCCTGGAGGCGCCTCCCCACCGAAGAGCGCGCCGTCCGCGTCACCGCGCTCGCCCCGCTCCTGCGCGGCCGGATCCGCCGCCTCGCCGAGGTCATGGCGATCGAGATGGGGAAGCCGCTCGGCGAAGCGGCCGCCGAGATCGAGAAGTGCGCGGCCGGGTGCGAGTTCCATGGCGAGCACGGGCCGGGCTTCCTCGCCGACCAGGTCGTCGAGACCGAGTCCCACAGGAGCTACGTCACCTTCCAGCCGCTGGGACTGGTCCTCGCGATCATGCCCTGGAACTTCCCCTTCTGGCAGGTCATGCGCGCCAGCGTTCCGGCGCTGATCGCCGGGAACGGGGTCCTCCTCAAGCACGCCCCCAACGTGCCCATGTGCGCGCTGGAGCTCGCGGCGCTGTTCCGGGAGGCCGGATTCCCCGACGGAATCTTCACCAACCTCTTCATCGACGTGGAGACGACCGGCGTGCTGATCCGGGACGCGCGCGTCCAGGCCGTCACCCTCACGGGGAGCACGCGGGCGGGGCGGCGGGTGGCGGCGCTCGCCGGCTCGCAGATCAAGAGCTGCGTGCTCGAGCTCGGTGGCAGCGATCCCTACGTCGTGCTCGAGGACGCGGATCTGCCCCGCACCGTCGAGGCGTGCGTGACCGGCCGCATGATCAACGGTGGCCAGAGCTGCATCGCGGCCAAGCGCATGATCGTGCACGAGGCGGTGGCCGACGAGTTCACCGAGGCGGTCGTTGCGCGAATGGCGGCCGTGCGGGTGGGGGACCCGATGGCGGAGATGACCGACGTGGGGCCGCTCGCGCGGGAGGATCTGCGCGACAACCTGGCCGCGCAGGTGACGCGGAGCATCGAGGCCGGGGCGAAGTGCCTCATCGGCGGCGAGGTCCCGGACGTGCCGGGATGGTATTACCCGGCCACCGTGCTCACGGATGTGGGACCCGGAATGCCGGCCTGGGACGAGGAGATGTTCGGACCGGTCGCATGCATCATCCGCGCGGGGTCGGAGGAGGAAGCGCTGCACATCGCCAACGACACCGCCTACGGGCTGGGCGCCGCCGTCTTCACGCGCGACCTGGAGCGCGGCGAGAGGATCGCGCGCACGGAACTGGAAGCGGGTTCCTGTTTCGTGAACGACTTCGTGAAGTCCGACCCGCGCCTCCCCTTCGGCGGAGTCAAGTCGAGCGGATTCGGGCGCGAGCTCTCCGAATTCGGGATGCGCGAATTCGTCAACGTGAAGACTGTGCGGGTGGAACGGTAGCGGAATTGTCGTGTCAACCGGTGATTATGCATTTGCTTCAGGTAACACTGTCGGACCGGCGGGTGCGGGGAGGCAGGGGAGGCGATTGTCGACGTCCACGAGTTCGCGGTAGTGAAGGGGGTCGGTGTGCATGATGCGGGCCAGCGTGTCGCGGAAGATGTGGGGGTTGTCGCGGTTGTTGAACCGCCATTCCAGTTCTTCAAGATACCGGTCCATGTGCTTGACGGACATCTTGTGGAACGTTCCGACGATGGAGCGCTTGAAGAGGCTCCAGACGCCCTCGACGCTGTTGGTATGGACCTCGCCTACCACCCACTCCTCGGCGCTGTGGCGAACGGTCTCGTGGCGCCTGGCGTCGGTTTCGACACCGATGTAGGAGCGGAGTTCGTCGGTGTAGATGGCGTCGGCCTCGTCGCTGATGTTGCGCTTCACGAAGTCCTGGAGGGTCTGCTTGCGGACATTGGGGATCCGCTCGATCCTGACCCGGCCTCCGCGTTGGATGGCCCCGGCCACCCAGGTCTTGTTGTCCATCCAGTCCCTGCCCTTCGTCCGTCCGCCGATCAGCGTCTCGTCGACCTCGACGACGCCGACCAGGGTGGGGCCGGCGAGCGGGTCGTTGCCCATGGCCTCGCGGATGCGGTGGCAGAGGTACCAGGCCGTCTTGTACTGGACGCCGAGAGTGCGCCTGAGCTGGTTCGCGCTCATGCCCTTCTTCGATTCGCACATGAGGTAGATGGCGAGGAACCATTTGCGGAGCGGCAGGTGGGAGCGGTGCATGATCGTTCCGGCCGTCACGCTGAACTGGTGGTCGCATGAGCGGCACTGCCAGACCGGACGGCCGCGGAGCGCGTCGACGGTCGTGTCGCCGCAGCGCACGCAGCACACGCCCGCCGGCCATCGTATCTTTTCCAGTGCCTCGCGGCACTTGTCGTCGCAATTGTACTGGTCGATCAGAGAAACGAGGTTGATTCCCGTCATGGCCCGGACTCCGCACAAGAGGAAGCGTCGGCTGCCGAAGGACATCGCCCAACGCCCAGACCGAGAGATCATGACCCGGATCTTCGGGAAGCGGATCATGCGCGCAGTGGACAAACTCGTCAAGGAGCGATCAGATGACGCAAACGGACTTACCCATTGAAGATAGCGGAATCGCTACCTGTGTCAAATGCATAATCACCTGTCAACCTTACAAAGTGTAAGGTAAGCTTTACCTGTCCACCTCCGGCACCGCCTCCAGCATCTCGGCTGCCACATCCTCCGGATCCCGCATCGTCGCCAGGTCCAGATCGTAGTCCGGCGCCTCGCCCGGCTCCAGCTTGGCCTTGAGTTCGCGGATCTCCCGCCCCGAGAGCCCCAGCGCACCCAGCTCCCTGTTCGTCAGTCCGGCCCCGCTGCGCGCCACGATCCCGTCCCCATCGGCCGTCACCAGCCGCGACAGCGCCTCGATCTCGCCCCCGGAGAGCTTGTCGCCCATCACCTGGTAGTCGATCCAGGCCTCGTAGCTCAGCGGCGCCACCCGCTTCACCATCCCCGCCATTACCCGCCCGTACTCCTGGATCTCCCACTGCGCATGATCGTCGACACGGAGCGTGAGGAAGTGCAGCAGGTTGTGCAGGTCGATCTTCCAGTACCACTGCGTGTAGGTCGACAGCGGCAGGTCGATCCGCGCGAGCTCGCGGGCCACGTTCTCGCCCACCAGCCACCCGTAGTCGTCGGCGGCCCGGGCCCGCACTTCTTCCCACCGGCGCATGGCCTCCCGGTAGAGCTCGGGGCTTGCCGATCCGGGGGCGCGGCCCTGGTTGCTGGTGGCGCTCTGGAGTGAGAACTGGTCCTGTTCGGGGCTATGGAAGAGGAGCGGCATGAGCGAATACCGTCCACTATACTCATTCACAGAGGCCGTACGGTGTCGTATCCACTGCCTTGCGACGAACATCGGCATCGCGCAGTGGAACTTGAACTCGACCATCTCCGACGGGGTGGTGTGGAGGTGGCGGCGCAGGTAGCGGACCAGCCCCCGGGTGGCCGAGACCTTGCGGGTGCCGTAGCCGTAGCTGACGCGGGCCGCGCGCTCCACCGAGTCGTCGGTGCCCATGTAGTCGACCAGCGCGACGAAGCCATGGTCGAGCACGGGGAAATAGCCGCCCAGGATCTCCTCGGCGGCGGGCACGGTGGGGCGCCGGGTCGGGTGCGTGGGGGAGCTCATCGTGGGAAGGTATTCGCTTGGCCGGAAACGGTCGAGGTCAGCCCTGTCGCCACGATTGTGAAGTGTTTCACAAGCGCCCCGCTTTCGCCGCCTTCCGCCTCATGCCGGCGTCCAGAATCCGCTTGCGAAGACGGATGGCGTCCGGGGTGATCTCGATCAGTTCGTCGTCGTCGATGAAGTCCAGAGCCTGCTCCAGCGTCATTCGCCGCGGCGGCTCCAGGCGGACGTTTTCGTCGGCCGCCGCGGCGCGCATGTTGGTGAGCTTCTTGCCGCGGCTCACATTCACATCCATGTCGCCGGGGCGGGCACACTCGCCGACGATCATGCCGCGGTAGCACTCGGCGCCGGGTGCGACGAACATGCCGCCGCGCTCCTGCAGTCCGAAGAGTGCGAAGGCCACCGCCCTGCCCGCGCGGTCGGCCACCATCGCGCCCCGGCCCCGTCCGCGCATGGAGCCGGCCCACCGGTCCCAGCGGTCGAAGCGATGGTGCAGGATTCCGTCCCCCCGGGTGTCGGTCAGGAACTCCGTGCGGTAGCCGAAGAGCCCACGCGAGGGAACGCTCAGTTCGAGCCGGGTCACGCCCGAATCCCCGATCGGCTTCATCACGACGAGTTCGCCGCGGCGCCGGGCCAACTTGTCGATCACCGTGCCCGCAAGCTCGGCGGGAACCTCGGCCACCACCTCCTCCCAGGGCTCCAGCCGGGCACCGTTCGCATCCATGCGCGTCAGCACGCGGGGGCGCGAAACCTGGAATTCGTACCCCTCCCGGCGCATCGTCTCCATCAGGATGGTGAGGTGCAGTTCGCCCCGCCCGCTGACCGCGAACGTGTCGGGGCGCGCGGTATCCTCCACACGCAGGGCCACGTTGCGCTCGAGTTCGCGCTGGAGGCGCTCCCGCAACTGGCGGGTGGTCACGAACTTCCCCGACCGGCCCGAGAACGGGGAATCATTGACAACGAAGTCGACCGAGATCGTCGGCTCCTCGACCGTGATTCCGCGCAGACGCTCCGGGCGGCGCGGGTCCGCCAGGGTGTCGCCGATCTCGACGCCCTCCACGCCGGCCAGCCCCACGATGTCGCCCGCGCGCACCTCCTCGATGTCGATGCGGTCGAGGCCGCTGAAGGTGTAGAGACCGGTCACGCGGGACGTCCCGCCCGGGGCGCCGGGCTCCGGCATGCTCCGCTGGGACGGCGGCGGCATGTCCGGATGGGCGGGCGCTTCCATGTCCGGATCGGCCGCCGACAGCCGCGTCACTCGCCGGCCCACACTCACCGCGCCCCGCTCCACGCGTCCGATCGCGATTCGCCCCACGTAGTTCGAATGGTCGAGGGTCGAGACCAGCATCTGGAAGGGCCCGGCGGGGTCGGCGCGCGGAGGCGGGATGCGCTGGACCACCGCCTCGAAGAGAGGGGTCAGGCCCTCGCCGCTCCGTTCCTTCCCGCGTCCTCCCGGCCCGGTTGCGGCCCAACCCTCGCGCCCCACCGCGTAGAGGAAGGGTGCGTCGAGCTGGGCATCGCTGGCGTCGAGGTCCATAAGGAGCTCCAGGACCTCGTCGTGAACCTCCTCGGGCCGGGCATCGGCGCGGTCCACCTTGTTGATCAGGATCACCGGCGTCAGCCCGAGCGCCAGCGCCTTGGCCGTGACGAACCGCGTCTGGGGCATCGGGCCCTCGGCGGCGTCGACCAGCAGGAGCACCCCGTCGACCATCCGCAGGATGCGCTCCACCTCGCCACCGAAGTCGGCGTGGCCGGGGGTGTCGACGATGTTGATCTTGGTGCCGCGCCACAGCACCGCGGTGTTCTTGGCGAGGATCGTGATGCCCCGCTCGCGCTCCAGCGGATTGGAGTCCAGGATGCGCTCGCCGACGTCCTGGCCCGCGCGGAAGACTCCGGCCTGGCGGAACATCTGGTCGACCAGCGTGGTCTTGCCATGATCCACGTGCGCGATGATGGCGATGTTGCGCAGGTTCGCGGGAGACAATAGTGCTGTCATTGGCTCGCCGGCCGGCCTCGGTTCGCTCCGGTCGCGCTCATCCGCCCGCGACGCGGGTGAAGGTGAACGTGCCGATCGGGGCATTCGAGAAGGGACTCACCCCCTTCAGGCTGCGAATCGCCTGTTGGGGCGAAGTATCCCTGTTCGCCGAGCGGTAGCTGGTGCCGCTGTCCGTGCCCGAATCGAGGGGGTAGAGGACGACTTGCATTTCGTCCACCCAGCGCCCGTCGTCCATCAGCAGCGACAGTCCGTTCACGCCCACGAACCAGTCGGGGCTCGGCGCGATCATCGTGACCAGCGTCACGAGCGGGTGGTCCTCGCGGACGAGGACCCGCTGGATGGTCGTGCTCGCGGGGCTCCCGATCTGACTGCCGGTGATCACCGCGAGGGCGTTGTCGGGGATCTCGGCGTTGATCTCCGTCCTCAACGGGCCCGTAGCGCCGGTCTCGGCCATGACCTCGATACCGCGGGTGGCGGTGTCGCCGAGCGCCCAGAAGGTCGCGCCGGCGTTGTGGACCGCCCCGATGAGCGGGGAGAAGTGGGCGCCGGACGGGAAGTCGGTCGGGTGGGTGGTCGCGCTCCAGGTGGCGTCGAAGACGACCCGGTAGGTGGCCGTGTTGGAGGCAGGGTCGAAGAGGGAGAGCGGGGCCGAAGCACGGAGTTCGAGGCCGTCGAAGCCCGCGGGCACGCCGGGAAGCGTCCCGGGAGCCAGCCGCGTGGCCCCGGAATCCGCCGCCGGGCCCTCGACCGTGACCGGGCCGCCGAGGGTCTCGCCCGCGCCGAGCGAGAGTGCGGCGGCCGATGCCGAACCGTTCTCGACGACCAGGGGGAGGGTGACCGGGAAGGGCGCCCCCTCTGCAACCGCGAGCGCAATCGAGGCGGGCCCGGCGGCGCCCAGACGGGTCGTGTCCGAACGAAGCAGCTCCAGATGGATGGTGAAGGGCGATCCGGGATTGCCGGCCAGCCGCAGTTCGGCGAGACTCGCCAGCCCGGCTAAGATCGCCCTGGGAAGCGAATCCAGCCGGTTGCCGCTCAGATCGAGGCTTCGCAGCGTGGCCACATCGGTAAAGACGGTGCCCGGCAAATCCGCGACCCGGTTTCCGGAGAGGTCGAGCAGGCGCAGGCTGTCGAGGCCGCTGAAGTCGCCGGCCCGCACACTCTCGATCCCGGCGCCGGCGAGGTCCAGAGTGTCGATCCCGGCAAGGTCGCCGGCGGAAACGGCGTCGCATCCGGACCTCCCCGCCAGCCGCACCAGCGCGGCCCGCACGGCTGGTGAGCGGTCGCAGACGGGAACCACCGGAAGCTCGGCCACGGCGGTGGCCCGGACCTCGACCGTCAAGCCCTCGCCGGCCGAAGCCGTGAGACGTTGGGAGCCGCGCTGGTCCCCCAGCGTCCACACCGTGCGCGTGATCCCGCCCGCGTCGCTCTCCGCCGACTCCGGCAACACCGATCCGTGTCCCTCGGCCGGGGCGAAGTTCACCGTGACGTTTGCGACCGGGGCACCCCCTGCATCCTCGACAACCACTTCGACAGGCTCGGGGAGCCGCCGGCCGGGAAGGCCCTCCTGGTCGCCCCCCGTCACCAATGTCAGGGCCGCGGGCTGCTGCGCGACCGATACCACGGCTCTCCCGGTGAGGCTCTGGTGGACGGCAGTGACCGTCACCCTGCCGTTACTCACCGCGGTAACGAGGCCGCCCGACGTGACGGCAGCCACCCCGGGATCGCTGCTCGCCCAGGTGACGGAGCCGCTGAAGACCGCACCGTGCTGGTCCCTGATGGTGGCCGTGAAGTTGGCGGTTTCGCCCAGCGAGGACAGGGTCGCCGACTCGGGCGAGACCGTCAACGACGCGGCACGCGGGGGGTCCGGCGGGGTCGCCCCCCCGTCCCCGCCACATCCCGCGGCGGCCAGGCAACCGGCACACAGAGCCCACGCGGCGATCAGGCGCCGCTGCACGCGCGTTGGGCCGTGCGCCCCACTCGGCCAGCATGTCATGTCAACATTACAAAATGTCATGTTTTCCTTACCACCTTCGTCCTCAAGCCCCCGCCCGACCCCCGCCCCCATCCCCCCCAACCCCACAGCGCGGCCACCCGTTTCCTACTATCATGACGGAATTCTGCTCCGGCCTCCACATCCGTCAACCATTCCAACCCCGGTACATCATGCCAATACGCCCGACCCACGCCCGCGCGGCGGCCCTGCTGCTCCCCGCGCTCGCGCTCGCCACCGCCACCCTCGCGGCCACCCGCGGCGGCCCCCCCCCCCCCCCCCCCCCCCCCCCCCCCCCCCCCCCCCCCCCCCCCCCCCCCCCCCCCCCCCCCCCCCCCCCCCCCCCCCCCCCACCCCCCC
>JAPOOQ010000402.1 GCA_026713345.1 Gemmatimonadota bacterium
CATCGGCGGGGGCACCGACCCCCCCACTCCCGTGCCCGTTCGCCCGCGCCGCCTCGCGCGCCGCCAGCTCCTGCTCGGCAATCGCGCGCTGCGGGAGGCTGAAGAGCTTCACGAAGCCGGTGGAATCGGAGTGCTCATACCCTTCCGAGGCGCCGAAGGAGGCGAGATCAAGATCGTAGAGCGACGCCGGCGCCTGGCGCGCCACCACCGTGGCCTGTCCCTTGAAGAGGTGCAGGCGCACCGTCCCGGTCACGTGCTTCATCATCTTGTCGACCATCGCGTCCAGGGCCTCACGCTCCGGGGTCCACCACAGGCCTTCGTACACCAGGTCGGCGTAGCGCGGCGCCAGGGTGTCCTTGAGGGCCAGACAGCGGCGCGACAGCACGAGCTGCTCCAGCTCCTGGAGCGCGGCGAGCAGGATCGTGCCCCCGGGGGTCTCGTACACGCCCCGCGACTTGATCCCGACCCCCCGGTCCTCGATCACGTCGGCGCGGCCCACTCCGTGCTCCGAGCCCATGCTGTTCAGCTCCACAAGGAGGTCCAGCGGGGACAGCGCGCGCCCGTCGATGGTCACCGGGAAGCCGGCCTCGAAGCCCACCTCGACTTCGAGGGGAGTGTCCGGGGCGTCCGCCGGATCGCGCGTCCACACGAACACGTCGGATCCGGCGGGGTTGCCGGGGTCCTCGAGCGGTCCGCCCTCGTGACTGATGTGCCAGAGGTTCTCGTCGCGGGAGTAGAGCTTCTCCACGTCGATCCCCTCGAGCGAGATGCCGCGGGCCCGCGCATAGTCCAGCGCATCCTCCCGCGACCGGATATCCCACTCCCTCCAGGGGGCGACTATCCGCAGGTCGGGGGCCAGCGCCGCGAACGACACCTCGAAGCGGAGCTGGTCGTTCCCCTTCCCGGTGCATCCGTGTGCCAGCGCGTCGGCCCCGGTGCGGCGGGCGACCTCGACCATCCTGCGCGAAATGAGGGGCCGCGCCATGGCCGTTCCCAGCAGGTACTTGCGGCTGTAGACGGCGCCCGCCCTCAAGACCGGCAACGCGTAGTCCGAGACGAACTCCTCCTTCAGGTCCTCTCCGAAGAAGCCCGAAGCCCCTGTGGCGAATGCCTTGCCGGCGAGCTTCTCGACCCCGCCCCGCTGCCCCACGTCCGCCGCCATGCAGATCACGTCGGCCCGGTAGTTCTCCCGCAGCCACGGAACGATCACCGTGGTGTCCAGCCCCCCCGAATATCCCAGCACGATCTTCATTGAAATCCCGTTCCTGTTCGTTTCCGTTCCCGTCCGGCACCGCGCCGGGTTGCGGGCCGGAGCGCAAGGTCCGTACGTCTCCCGCCAAGGCCGTACGGTAACTGTCCTGCTTCCTTACGCTCCAGGCCCCTGACCAACCCGGCCGCTCCGTAGAGCGCCGGTGTTCCGAGTATGAATGCAGAATAATGCAGTGATAATGAAATAATATACGTTGCGGTTTCCAGCGTCAAGTGTTTCCGGTCTGCGGGCCAGACGCGGGATGTCCCGGACCGGGGCCACCCGGGGGCGCCCTCAGGTCTTCCCGGCCAGCTCCCTCAGTGCGCGGGCCACCTCCTCCGCGGCGCGCGAATCCCTCAGGATCAGAAGAACCGTGTCGTCACCGGCGATGGTCCCGACCAGCCCCTCGTACTCCTCCCAGTCGATCCCCGACGCCACCGTCTGGGCGGCGCCGTTCAGCGTCCGCACGATGGCGAGGTTGCCCACCCTCTCAACAGACACGAAGAGGGTCGGAAGGATGGAATCGAGCGGCGGCACATGGTCCCACTCCTCGGGCAGCGTGTAGTGCGGTTTGCCGTTGGCCCCGGTCACCTTCACCAGCCGCAGATCGCGGATGTCCCGCGACAGGGTGGGCTGAGTGACGGGGAACCCCGCCCCGGCCAGGAGTTCGCGCAAGGCCTCCTGGTGCGGCACCCGGTGCTCCTTGATGATCTCGAGGAGCGCACTCTGGCGCTGACGCTTTCCGCCCGACGTCACCCGGTTCCGTCCCTTCTCATCAACGGGTTCAGAAATCGTAGCGCACCCGCAGCAGCAGCATCCTGCCGATTTCGGGCGCACCCACGAACTCGTTATGCATGTTGTTGAGGATGTTGTTCGCGGTCAGCGAAACGTGGGCGGCCGGCTGGAAGGGCAGTCTGTAGCCGAGCGACGCGTCGATGACCTGGTATCCCTCCACCTCGCCCAGGTACACCCCCGAATTCATCGGGAAGCCCGCGTTGAAGCGCATACGCGCACCCAGCGTGTAGCCGACGGCTTGATCGTCGACGGTAAAGCCGAACGATCCCTTGTGATTCGGAGCGTTCAGAGCGATGTCCTGGGATCCGGTGCATTTGCCGTCCTCTTCGAAGTCGAAGCAGTCCTCGCTCTGGAAGGAGTAGCTGCCGTCGAGCTGGATCTTGTCGCTGACAAGGAAGCGGCCCGCCAGGTCGGCCCCCCAGTAGCTGATCTCTCCGTAGTTCCGGTAGGTGAGCAGAATATCGGGCGAGGCGCCGCCGTCCGGGGCAATGGTACCCAGAGGCAGTTGGGCAGCCAGGGCCACCACGCCGCGCACCTGCTCCTCCGTCACCAGCCCGCCCTGAATCAGCGGCGCGAGGCGGTTGAGGACGAATGCGAGAGTGCTCCCCGGCTCCAGGAAGACATTGGGGGTTATGGCCCGCAGCGGACCGACGAAGTTTTCGACCGTGGTCGAGTAGACATCCGCGGAAAAGAGGAACCGGTCCCCGATCAGGCCCTTGTATCCGACCTCGTAGGTGTTGTTGATGGTTGGAACCAGCGCCGGGATTTCGGCCAGGGGCGAGGTGAACGGATCGAAGGGATTCTCGCCTGGTGCGGCACCGGTGTTGAGGAGCCCTACGAACGTTCCAATCTCCGGGTCGTCGGGGCGGGCTCCCGGATTCTTGAGCAGGGCTGCCGCACGGGCCAATTCCGGAGTTGCGACCGCCAGAAGATCGACCACCGCGTTCCACAACAATGCCGCATTCGCCGGGATCGCTCCCGGAGCAACGGGCGTGTGCATGCAGTAGGACATGAAGCCACCCGGACACGACTGGCTGAACGAATACCCGCCACTCGGCGTGCCGCGGGCCCTGACATCATAGGCAACCCCCGGAACGACGGGGATCCGGCCGGCCAGGATGTCGAGGAAGAGGTTCGTGCTGGTGGGCGTGGCGAAGGCCCGGTTGTAGGTCAGCCGGAAGGACTGCTCTTCGGCGGGAGAGAAGACGAGCGCCGCGCGAGGCGAGATATTGGGATCCGTGAGAATGCTGTGGTCGTCCACGCGGAGTGCCGTGACCAGATCGAGGTTGTCCAGGATGGAGGTCTCGGAATGCAGATAGGCGCCGACCTCGGAGATGATGTCGTCGTCCTCGTTGACGCCGAAGATCGTGCCGCCGCTCTTGGGTTCGGTGCGCTGCCAGTCGACTCCGTAGGTGAAGCTCTGCCGGGAGCCCAGATCGAAGCCGTACTGGAACTGGAAGGCCATGGTCGTGGACTGGTCGACCACGGGGGCGCCCGTGCGCAGGCCGAAGGTGCCGTCGCCGGCGTCGGCGCCGCCCACGTCCGACCCGGAGTTCGTGAGGTTGACGAAGGCCTGGGCGAAGAGCCGGCCCTTGGAGAACCGGGACTGGAGGTAGTTGTACCCCCAGTTCTTCACCTGGAAGGCGCCGATTCCGGTCATCTCCACACCGGTGAGGAGGTTCGAGGTGCCCGCGTTCAGCACGAGGTCGGCGTCACCGGAGAAGCGGAAGTCCATGCGCGCGTCGGCGGAGTACCGCTGAGCCAGGTTGTCGCGGACGCAGATGGCACACCCGGCGTTGCGCGCCATCGTTTCCTCATCATCATCGTACTCCCAGTCGTTGCCGCGCATGTACTGGGCCGAGACCTTGAAGCCGAAGTTCTCGCTCGGGGCGTGGGCCGTGCGGAACTGCCCGTGGAAGAGCGACCGCTCGCCCCCTGCGAGCGAGATGCTGCTCCCCTGTTTGTCGAGCGGCGACGAGGTGATCAGGTGCATGACGCCGTTCGACGCGTTGGGTCCGTAGAGCGCGGCGCCGGGACCGAGCGACACCTCGATCCGGTCGATATCGAGGTCGTTGGTGGGGAACATGTTGTATGCGTTGAACCGCAGCGACGGAACGCGCGCGTAGCGGTTGTCGATGATCGCGAGCAGGGCGCCCGAGAAGACGTTGTTGAATCCGCGCGACACGATCGTTCCCTGGTTGATTCCGGTCTGGGCCGCGTCGACTCCCGGCAGGGATCTGACGTGGTCGGCGATCGTGGTGGCGGCCCTGCGGGCGACCTCCTGCGAGGATACGGTCGAGATGGAGGCGGGGGCTTCCAGGGCTTTTTCCTGGCGGCGCGAGGCGGTGACCACCACGGGGTTGAGCGCCAGCGCCTGGGAGCGCACCGAGATCGTGACCTCCGTCTCATCGCCGGCGTTGACCGCAACACCGTCAATTCGCGTCGTCTCGTAGCCGATAAGCGTCACCACAAGCGAGTAGGTCCCTGGGTCGATCGTTACCGTGAAGCGTCCCTGAGCATTCGTCCCCTGCGTGGTTTCCTGTCCGAGCACCGCGACCGCGGCGCTCGCCAGCGGATCTCCCGACTCGGCATCGGTCACCCTTCCGGTTATGGTTCCCTGTTGCCCCTGGACGGGGACGGAGGACAAGATCGCGAAGGCGAACGACAGTGAAGCGGCAAAGCTCGATCCGAAGCGCATGGATTTCATCCTCGCATGTGGGTGGCGCCACCCTTCGACCGGAGGGGGCAGGCATTCATCATGTTCCATAATAGGCACTCCGAATCGGTGAACGCAACGGGCGCGCCCATCCCATGAACACTCCGCTGACGGCGGAGGACTTCGCTTCCGCGAGACGGCGGGTTGCACCGGCGATCCATCGCACCCCGTTGTTGTCGTTTCGGACGCTGGGGCGCGAGTCGGGGACCCGTCCCCACCTCAAATGCGAGAACCTGCAGAAGACGGGATCCTTCAAGGTGCGCGGGGCGCTCAATGCTATCGCGGCGCTGGATCCCGACGAGCGTGCGCGGGGGGTGATCACCATCTCCGCCGGGAACCACGCCCAGGCCGTGGCGTGGGCCGCCGGCCGGGCCGGTGCGAGGGCGGTCGTCGTCATGCCCGAGGGGGCGTCACGCACCAAGATCGCCGCCGCTACGGCCTACGGCGCCGAGGTGGTGCTGCACGGGGACGCGGCCGCAGCGTTCGCGGAGGCCCATCGTCGCGCCGAGGCCGAGGGCCTGGTGTTTCTCCACCCCTTCGACGCGTCCGAGGTGGTCGCGGGGCACGGATCTACGGGGCTCGAGATCGCTGAAGATGTGCCTGGAGCGGGCGTGATCGTGGTCCCGGTCGGGGGTGGGGGGCAGATCGCCGGGATCGCGGGTGCGCTGGCCGGGGCGGGGCGGCTGGGGGGGAAGTCCCGAATGCGCATCTTCGGGGTGGAGCCGGCGGGGGCGCCGTCGATGCGGCGGAGCCTCGACGAGGGCCGTGCCGCCCGTCTGGACCGTACCGAAACGATCGCCGACGGGCTTGCGCCCCCGATGGCCGGGGAGCTTACCTACAGGTATGTGGCTGACCATGTGGAGGATGTGGTGCTGGTCTCCGACGACGAGATCCTCGCGGCAATGAGGCTGCTCGCCACCCGCGCCAGGCTCGTCGCCGAGCCCTCGGGTGCCGCGGCGGTCGCGGCGCTGATGTGCGGCCGCGTTCCCGTGAGGGCCGGCGAGACCGTGGTGGCGGTGGTGACGGGGGGGAATGTGGACGAGGACGTGATGGTGCGCGCGCTGCGGGAAGGGACGCCGTGGCCCTGATCCGCGTCGAGGGGGCGGTTAAGCGATATGGCGCGGCGGTGGCGCTCGACGGAGTCTCCCTGCGCGTTGACGCGGGTAACTGTCTGGGTCTGGTCGGCGAGAGCGGCTCGGGCAAGACGACCCTCCTCCGCTCCATCAACAGGCTCACCGATCTGGACGAGGGCCGCGTGCTGGTGCGTGGCAATCCCGTGAACACCCTCGACCCGGTTCGCCTGCGCCGGTCGATCGGGTACGTGCAGCAGGACGGCGGGCTCATCCCGCACTGGACCTGTCTGGCCAACACCTCCCTGGTTCCGGGCCTGCTCGGGCTGGAGAACGCCAGCGGGCGTGGCCGGCGCGCCCTGGATGCCGCCGGCCTGGATCCGGACACCTTCGCGGATCGCTACCCGCGGGAGCTCTCCGGCGGCCAGCGCCAACGGGTCGCCATCGCCCGCGCAATGGCGGCCGGACCGGACATCCTGCTCATGGACGAACCCTTTGGCGCGCTCGACGCCATCACCCGCAGCGAGGCGCAGGCCGCCTTCATCGCGCTGCGGCGGGCGGCCGGTGTTACGGCGGTCTTCGTGACACACGACCTGGTGGAGGCGATGCTGGTGGCCACCCACATCGCGGTGATGAAGGCCGGCAGGATCGCACTGCAGGCTCCCGCGGAGGACCTGGCCGACAGCGCCACAGGTTACGCCGCCGAGCTCCTGAAGAGGGCGGGGGTGGCGGGGTGACCGCCGTCGGCAGGTGCGGTGTTCTTGCGCTCGCCGCGCTCTTCCCGGCGGTGGCGGCGCCCGTGCACGCACAGAACCCGCAGCGCCCTGTGGTCGTCGCTTCGAAGACATTCGCGGAGTCCTACCTGCTCGCGGAGGTCTTCGCCCAGGTTCTCGAGGCCCACGGCCACGCCGTAGACCGCCGTCCCGGACTCGGCATGACCCAACTGCTGATGCAGGCGATTATCGGCGGAGACATCGACGTCTACCCCGAGTACACCGGTACCGGGCTCGCGGCCGTCCTGCAGGAGACGGCCACCGGGGGTTCGGTCGGAGTCTTCAACCGGGTCAGCGAAGTGTTCGAGGCGCGCTGGGGACTGCACTGGCTCCCACCTCTGGGATTCGAGAACACCTACGCCATCGCGATGCGCCGGGAGGTGGCGGATTCACTCGGCGTCGGCACGCTCTCCGGGCTCGCAGCGATCGCACCGGAACTCGCGGGCGGGTTTTCGCCGGACTTCATCGGCCGAGCCGACGGACTGGACGGTCTCGCGGCCACGTACGGGATCGAATTCCGCGAGACGCACAGCCTCCTGCAGGCGGTCAAATACCAGGCGCTCGAGGAGGGCGAGGTCGACGTCATCGACGCCTATTCCACCGATGGTGCGATCTCGCGCTACGACCTCACCGTCCTCGCCGACGATCGAGGCTTCTTTCCACCCTACGACGCCGCGCCGCTGTTGAGCCGGAGCTTCCGGGAGGAGGGTCCGGACGCGGTGCTGGCCCTGAACAGCCTGGCCGGGAGGATCAGCGTCGACGCCGTGCGGAGGGCCAACGAGCGGATCGAGGTCGAGGGCAGGCCCGTCGCGGAGGCGGCGGCGGCGCTTCTGGCCGAGATCGGGCTGGGCACGGGTCAAACCGGGCCGGCGCTCGACGCGGACGAGTCGGGTGGACGAGGAAACGCCGAGCCGGTCCTCCTGGCGCTGCCGCGGCACATGTGGGACAACCGGAGCGAACTCGGCCGCCAGGTCACCCGCCATCTCTTCCTGGTGCTCGCCTCGCTGGGTGCGGCGATCCTGGTGGCTCTTCCGGCGGGTGTCGCGCTCGAGCGCCGGCGCGCGCTGGCCGGATCCGCCCTGCGGGTGGCGGGGGTGTTGCAGACCATCCCGAGCATCGCGCTCCTCGGCTTCATGATCCCCGTGCTGGGGATCGGGGTGGCTCCGGCGATCGCGGCCCTCTTCCTGTACTCGCTCCTCCCGATCCTGCGCAACACCTACACGGGGATCATCGAGGCCGCACCCGACGCGGTGGGGGCGGGGCGCGCGCTGGGGATGACCGAGTGGCAGCTGCTGCGCCGCATCCGGCTTCCGCTGGCCGCGCCGGTGATCATGGCGGGGGTGCGGACGGCGGCTGTGATCAACGTGGGGACCGCGACGCTCGCGGCCTTCATCGGAGCGGGCGGCCTGGGCGATCCGATCGTGGCGGGGTTGTCGCTCTCCGACCCGGTGATGATCCTCTCCGGCGCCGTGCCCGCCGCCGCGCTCGCGCTGGTGGTGGACTGGGGACTGGCTGGCGCCGAAGCCGTGGTCGCCCCCCGGGGGGTGGCGGAGGACATCCACCGGTGAGTCTCCTGCGACGCTACCTGTTGCCCGGCTTCATCTTCCAGTCGGTGGTGATCGCTGGTGGATACGGGACCGGCCGGGAACTGGTCGAGTTCTTCCTGTCGCGCGGGCCGCTCGGAGGGCTGCTGGCCATGGCCCTGTCGACGGCCCTCTTCAGCGCGGTGTGCGTCGTGAGCTACGAATTCGCCCGAGTGTTCCGGGCCTACGAGTACAGGAGCTTCTTCCAGAGGCTCCTGGGCCCAGGCTGGGTCGCCTTCGAGGCCCTCTACATCGCCCTGATGATGATCGTGCTGGCCGTGATCGCCGCCGCTGCCGGATCCATCCTCGAAGGGACCTTTGGCTTTCACTATCTCGTGGGCGTGATCGGGATCATGACGGCCGTCGGCCTGCTGGTCCTCGGTGGAAACCGGATCATCGAGCGTATTTTCACGGGATGGTCGGCGGTACTCTACCTGGTGTATCTGGTCTTCTTCGTCTGGTGCCTGACGAGCTTCAGCCCCGGTATCCGTAGCGCGCTGGCAAGCGGTGGAATCGAAGGAAGCTGGATCCGCAGCGGTTTCGAGTACGTGGGTTACAATCTCGGCGTCCTGCCCGCCGTGCTGATCACCATACGGCACGCCCGCAGCCGCAGGGATACGCTCGTTTCCGGGCTGCTCTCAGGTCCCATCGGGATGATCCCGGCGTTTCTGTTCTTCGTGGCCATCGCGGGGCAGTACCCGGGAATCGTGGACGAAACCTTGCCGGCGAACCACATGCTGGAGCTGCTCGGTTCGCGCGGCTTCCAGATCGTCTTCCAGGTCATGCTCTTCGGGACGCTGGCCGAGACCGGCGCGGGGCTCATCCACGCGGTCAACGAACGGATCGCCCGGAGCTACGACGACAGAGGCAGAGAATTGCCGTCGGTCACCCGGGTCGCGGCCGCCGTGGGCATGCTGGCGCTCGGCGCGCTGATTGCCCAGTTCGGACTGATCCCGCTGATCGGCGCGGGCTACCGCTATATCTCCTACGGATACCTGGCCGTCTTTGTTCTGCCGGTCATGACCTGGGGCATCTTCCTCATCCGGAAACACCGCGCCGCAGCCGATTGATCGCCGCGATCCCCGCGGCCGGCCCGAGCGCCAGCACGGCGAATGCCCAGCGCCACCCCACCTGGTCGGCGATCCACGGCATGCCCTGCACCGTGACCGACGCCAGCAGGAATCCCGCGCACGTCTGCAGCGTCAAGGCGGTTCCCGCGGCCTCCGGCAGAGCGAGTTCGGTGACGAGCGCGCTGAACTGCGCCGAGTCGGCCACCACGAAGAAGCCCCAAACCAGCGTGACCGCCACGACAAGCGGAAACATCTGCCCGAAGAGGAGACCGATTACGAGACAGCACAGGCCACTGGCGGCCATCGCCCGGTTGACGAGCCGCTCCCGGCCGATCCGGTCGGCCGCCCACCCGCCCCACAGGCACCCCAGTCCCCCGGCCGCGAGCGCGCCGAAGCTGGCCAGCTCCACGTAGCCGCCCCCCTGCCCCGCCGCCTCGCTCGACGCGGCCAGGAATGCCGGCACCCAGGCCCACATCGCGTACAGCTCCCACATGTGGCCCAGATACCCGGCCGTGGCGAGCCGGGTCTCGCGGTGACGGATCACCCGCGCGGCGAGTCCCCACGAGAACGGGCCCCGTTTGAACGGGTAGGGCCCGTCGCGGTAGAGCAGCAGCACGAGGAGACCCCCGGCCAGCGCCCCCGCCGACGCGCCCAGGACGACCTGCTCAGGCCCCGCGTTCGGTAGCGCCTTGAGGAGGTACGGCGTGGCCTTTCCGACCGTGAGGGCACCCACGATCGTCCCGATGGCGAGCCCGCGTGCCGAACGGAACCAGGTAGCGGCCATCTTCATTGCCGGCGGGTAGACGCCCGCGAGCAGGAAGCCGGTCGCGAAGCGTAGCGCCACCGCCTCGCCGAAGCCCGGGGCGGCGAGCACGCCGGCGTTGGCGAGCGCTGCCAGTGCGGCTGCCACCGCGAAGTAGACGCGCGAACGGACGATATCGGCCAGATTCAGGATCGCCGCTACCGCAGTCCCAGCGACGAAGCCGAGGTTGACTGCGGTGGCCAGCCACCCGGCCCCCGCGGCGGACAGATTCCAGCGCGCGGCGAGGTCGTCCGACACTGCCGTCGCGGTGAACCAGAGCGACATCCCCAGCAACTCGGCAACTCCGAGCAGCGCGAGGATCCACCATCGTTTCACCGACCGGAGATCGGCTCCCGCTCACCGCTCAGGGTTTCGCCTCCAACATGTCCGAGCTGTCCGTGCTCACGCTGAACCCCTCGCGCCGGAGCAGCAGGAAGACTTCCTTGCCAGGCTGGATGTCGCACGCCGCCAGCGCCTCGCGCAGGCGTCCGATCTCCGGACCGTTCGGGTCGTACGACCGCCAGATCACGGACGCATCGTGCACACCCGGGGGATCCTCGAAGGGAATCTTCACCGATCCGTCCAGCCCCACGCCCAGGTACTGCGCGATCGCAGGTGAGATCTTCTGGCTGTTCCCCTTCAGGTGGTGCTCGCCAACCGTGAAGCGCAGCGCGGGTGTCCCGTCGGGCGCCCAGGCCACGTCCCGGGCGTCGGCAAGCCTCTGCCGTGGAGCGGACGGCGCCTCCGCAACGCGCACGTGGTCACCCACGATCTCGAACTTCCGAGTCCCGAGATAGTTCCGCACGGTTGCAGGGAGGACATCGAACTGACGGGGGATCCGCCGCACCAGTTCGGCGATCCTGGCCTGCCCGCCCCCGTCCTGGATCCGCTTCACCAACGCGTCCACGACACCGCCATAGGGTTCGTCGGTCCAGCCCTGCAGGCCCCACTTGTCCTTGGTGAAGCGAACGAAGAGCGGATCGGAGGAAAGCAGGCTGGACAGCGACGAATTGTCGCGGAGCCCGGATTCCCGCGCGATCGTCTGCCGGTCACACGGTTCTCCACTCCGGTCGAGGGCCAGGAAGACGCGGGCCCGCCGCGTGTCCCGCAGCACCAGGTGTCCCTGGAGGCGCACCAGGCCGGCGTTGCGCGCCAGCGACTCCCACTCCGGGGCCCCCTGTGCGCCGATCGTCTCGCGCAGCGCCTCTTCGTCGATCACCCCTGCCGGGTTGGCCAGGTCGGGTCCGTACTGCCGCGCCTTCCCGATGAACTCGCGGAAAGTGGCGTTGCCTACCACCCCGTCGAGGTACTCGTACCCCCCCGCCTTCATGACAGCGACCTCCGCGGCCTCCCGCCATTCCGGGGTGGCGTCACCCACGAACAGACCCAGGACCTTCTGGAACTTCCACGGAGGCGCCGCCTGGCCCACGGCCCGGGTCAGCCACTGCGCCGCCCGCGCGACCACCTCTCCAATCCGGCGGTCCACTTCCCAGCGCAGCCGGACCTCGAGCTGCCGCGCCCTCTCGCGGCTGACACCGAACTCGTCTCCGAGCGCAGCCAGTCGGGCCGGTGTCCTCGCGAAGGTTCGCTCGCGCGCGATCAGGCGCCTTCTCCGGTCGACCGCGTCGAGCACCACGCTGAACTCCGCCCCGATCTGCACATCGGAGCGAAGCGCCTCTGCCGCGTCCGCGAAGGTGATGTCGCCAGCGACTTCACCCAATCCGCTCTGATCCAGAAGACGATCGAAGTCGAGTTTGGCCAGATCGGCCAGACTCTCTGCACCGTGGAAGAAAACGGCACAGGCGAGTACGCGGTCGAGCGCTTCCTGATAGGTTGGGGATTCGATCAATCTTGGTTCGTCGCGTTGGATTTCTCAAACAGGAATGTATAAAATACAAGCTCATTTGCGCTGGGACAACCTCCACCAGCGCAGCGGACGGAGTGTGCGCCTTGCCAGATGCTGTGACCGATTCTACCGTCCGTGCCATGAATCAACGTACAGCCACCCGCACACATACTTTCACCGAGTCGGTCATTCGCGACATGACCCGGGTCGCACGGCAGCATGATGCGATCAACCTCGCGCAAGGCTTCCCCGACTTTCCGGCCCCGCAATTGCTGAAGGATGCCGCCTGCAGGGCCATCCAGGCAGACGTCAATCAATACGCGATCGCCTGGGGCACGCCCGCGCTGCGTTCCGCTCTGGCCCGGAAGTATCATGAATGGTACGGCCTCGCGGTCGACCCCGACAGCGAAGTCACGGTGACCTGCGGCGCCACCGAAGCGATGGCGGTGGTCATGCTCGCGGTGATCGATCCGGGCGAAGAGGTGATCGTCCTGGAGCCATTCTACGAAAACTACGGCCCGGACGCGATCCTCTGCGACGCATCCCCCTTCTTCCTGCCCCTTGCCGCGCCCGATTTTCGTCTCGATCCCGGCCGGCTGCGCTCCGCGGTCACCCCGCGCACCCGGGCCATCGTCATCAACACGCCCAACAACCCCACGGGCCGCGTTTTCGACTCGGACGAGATGTCTGCCGTCGCCGAACTCTGCATCGAACACGACCTGCTCGCGATCACCGACGAGATCTACGAGCACATCATCTTCGCGGGCGGGCACATACCGCTGGCCGGGATGGCGGGCATGCGCGAGCGGACAATCATCATCTCGGGGCTCTCCAAGACATTCAGCGTCACCGGATGGCGGGTCGGCACGATCGTGGCGCCTCCGGTCCTCACAGGCGCCATGCGCAAGGTCCACGACTTCCTCACCGTCGGCGCCCCCGCGCCGCTCCAGGAGGCGTGCGCGGCGGGACTCGACTCGCTGGGGCGCGACTACTATGAAGGGATCGCGCGCGACTACCGCGAACGCCGTGATATCCTCCATCGCGGTCTCCGTGACGCGGGTTTCGCCTGCACGCCTCCCGAGGGGGCCTACTACATCATGGCCGACTTCTCGGCCCTCAGCGATCTGGACGACGTGGCTTTCAGCACCTTCCTGGCCAGGGAGTGCGGTGTGGCGCCGGTTCCCGGATCCTCCTTCTACAGCCGGCCCGAGCGCGGCGCGAAGCTGGTCAGATTCGCGTTCTGCAAGCAGGCCGAGACCCTCGAGCGGGCCGTGCAGCGCCTCCGCTCGTTCTTCGGCTGAGGTTGCCGTGGCTGCCTTCCGCGTCTCCCGCATCTCCCCCACCGTGGCGCGCCGCGGGGCGATGGCCGCGGGGATTCTCGCCCTGCTGACGGCTCTCTTCGTGGGCGTGGGGATTTTCCTCCCCGGAACCGTCGAGGTGACGCGCTCGGTCGATATCGACGCGCAGCCCGGCGACGTCTTCCCCTTCCTCGACGACCTGGACGCATGGACGGAGTGGACCCCGTGGGGCGATGTGGAATCGCGCCTGGAGGGCCCATCGTCCGGACCCGGAGCGCGCCGGGTGTGGGACGACCCGCGGCTGGGCTCCGGCTCCGTCACCATCGCCGCCTCCCGGCCGCCGCACTCGGTGGACTACGTCGTCGAGGTCGAAGGAGGAGCGCTCCGCTTCGAGGGCCGGATCGCGGTGGAGCCGCGCGCAGGGGGATCGCTCGTCACCTGGACCGAGCGGGCCGACCTCGGGTGGAACCCGCTGCTCGGCTGGACAGCTCTCAACATGGAGGAATCACAGGGACGACAGCTCCAGGAGAGCCTGGACCGCCTGCGCGAGCGGATCCGGACCGGACCGGCGCAGGATCCTACAGCCTCTCAAGGGCCAGCCTGATCAGCTCGTCGTTGGAGCGGGTCTGCCGCATGACCCGCTGGAGTTCGTCCATGGCCTCGGCGGGGTGCTGGTCGGAGAGTTGCCGCCTCATCGCCCGCGACAGCCGGAGCGCCTCGGGGGACAGGAGCAGCTCCTCCTTGCGGGTCGCCGACGCCCGCAGGTCGATCGCGGGATAGATCCGCCGGTCGGCGAGTTCGCGGCTCAGCACCAGTTCGCTGTTGCCGGTCCCCTTGAACTCCTCGAAGATCACCTGGTCCATCCTCGACCCGGTGTCCACCAGCGCCGTGGCGATGATCGTCAGGGATCCTCCTCCCTGATCCTCCTTGATGAGCCGCGCACTGCCGAGGAAGCGCTTGGGCTTCTCCAGAGAACTCGCGTCCAGACCGCCGGAAAGAGTCCGGCCGCTACCCTCCTCGATGGTGTTGTGGGCACGGGCCAGCCGGGTAATCGAGTCGAGGATGATGACCACGTGCTTTCCGGTCTCGACCCTTCGCCGACACCGCTCAAGCGTCATTTCCGCGACCTGGCAGTGGCGCTCCGCGGTCAGGTCGAAGGTGGACGAGATGACCTCGCCGAACCCGCACGCCTCCATCTCGGTGACCTCTTCGGGGCGCTCGTCGACCAGGAGGACCATCAGCTCGCACTCGGGGTGGTTCGTGGCAACCCCCTCGGCGATCGCCTGCAGGATGGTCGTCTTCCCGGCTTTCGCGGGGGCCACGATCATCGCCCTCTGCCCCTTGCCCAGCGGACAGAAGAGATCGATCACCCGGTTGGTCAGATCGGGCTCTCCCGCGAACATCCGTCCGCACTCAAGCGTCAACTGATGCCTGGGATGCACCGCGCTCAGGCGGTTGAACTCGGGGCGCTGCGCGGCGCTGGCCGGCGACAACCCGTTCACAAGGTCGAGATACCGGAGCGGCGGGCTCTTGCCGTTACGCGGACGCCGTCCGACGAGCCCCGTGAGTTCATCGCCGGTCCGCAGGCCGAACCGGTGGATCAACCGCGCGCCCACGTAGATGTCGTCCTTGCTGGACACGTAGCCGGCATGAGGCTGCCGGATGAACCCGGATCCGCTGGCCAGCACATCCAGGATACCCAGGGGCTCGCCGGGTTCGCGACCCTCCTCGCGTCCCCCCGGTCCGCCCTGGTTTGGCGGACCGCCCTGGCTTGGGGGGGGGCCGCCCCGGTTGGGGGGGGAGCCGCCCCGGCCCCGTCCTCGCCGGCCGCGTCGCCGATTCGGCGGAGGTCCGGCGCTCGCCGCTGAACTGTCCTGCCGCTCCGAAGACGTCCCCGGCCCGGAAACCGCCTCGTGCGCCCCGGAGGCCTGACCGGTCCCGGTACGTATCCCGGCCGGTTGGTCCCCGGCCCCCTCTGCCCGCGAGCCGGGCAAATCCAGATCGCTCACGATGATCCAACCTTACTGGAAGCGTGCGTGGTCCTGCGGCGCAGGCAGCACCCTTCTCGACGAATGGAGCAAGGGGAGAATACGCGCACCCGCACGATCGTCACCCCTGGGAAATTCGCGCCGGGCAAGTGCTTCGCAATGCGAAGTCCAGTGAAACGCCGCCGCAGGCAATCAAAGCCTGGTGTCGCTACCCGACGCCGTGAAGACAAGATTCAACTGTTGGAGCAAGTCCGCAAGGCCCGGCCCGTTTCCGGACGCGGCGGTCCCCTTGTGGAGAGATGTCCCGACACCCCATCGTTCGACCCGGAGGCAGGCGCACGCCGATCGGCAGCCGGGATACCGAGGAGAACCGGGGACAGGATGACAGGAACCACGAAGACACCCGCATCGCGCGGCGGGATTGCGGGCAAGATCGTGTTGACGGTGTCCCCCTTTGTCCTGCTACTGGCGCTGTTCCTGATCCACCGGTGGCTCTCGTGAAATTCCACGGAGGGCCGGGCCGGCGTCGCTCGTCCCCGGAGCGCAACGGGGGGTGTGGCGGTTTCCGGACAGCCGGCGCGGGCCGCGAACGCGCCTCGGTTGCTAATTGATTGCGCGCCAAGAGATTGGCTCACCGCGAGCGCGTGGCACGATCGATGCATCTCCCTGTTCTGCATGATCCTACTGTCACAGGAGAATGAAGATGAAGAAACCGACCATTATACTGGCTGCGGCGGCGGTGCTTTCGGTGCCCGTTCCCGGAACCGCGCAGGTTTACGAGCATGTTTCCGGCGGCATCGGTCTCACGGCAAACCACTACCCCGACCAGGGCTACGGACTCGGAATCGGATTGGCCCGGCCGGCAACCGGCTTCGCGTTTCAAACCGGTGGAGGCACATCCTTCGGCTTGGGGATTGGGTTCGGCTTCGGATTCGGCGGCCCAGGCCACGGGGGCTACCTGTACAACGCCTACCCGTTCGTTCTCCAGCCCCCCCGCCACTGCTGGGACCATTTCTGGTTCGATCCGTACCGGTACTGTGACCCATACTATCGACACGGATGGTTCGACCCGTGGTGGGGGCCGGTCGCCTTCGTCCCGTCGCCGCGATTTCACTTCGGATGGTACTCCCGCGGGTGGCATTCCCCGTTCTGGCAGGACCCCTGGTACGACCCTTGGGCCTACAGGGGATGGGATCCCTATTGGGGTCACCGCGGATACCGCACGGTCTACCAGGACCGGGGCTACGTGTACGACAGAGGTTACGCCCGGACGCGGGTGGCCAGCCGGTCGCCGCTCTTTGGCCCCCGCTACAAGGAAGACCCCCGTCCCTATGTCTACGTGACCGACAACGGTCCCGAACGTCCGGTTTCGAAGGCGGTTCCACGTGGAGATCGAGCCGGCCAGACCGCGCCGGGAACCGACCAGCGGGCCCTTGGCCGCAGGGGCAGCGACGCACGCACCGAGCCCGAAACGCGGACGGCGCGTCCCCGTGTGAGGGAGAGGCCGGAGACCGGGCGGGCGGCGCGCCCTGCAACATCGGCACAGCCCCGGACCCGGTCCGGAGGCATGGTCGTCACGCCGGGTTCCCCGGTGCGGACTTCCCGGCCAGACACGAGGCGCGAGGACACCGGCACGGCCTCGCGGCCGCGCAGCAGCCGCCCCGTCGTGGTGACGACGGCGCCGACACGGAGTGTGAAGCCCTCCTCCTCCCGTGTGACTCCGTCACGGGGCCGCGTGACCCCGCAGGTAAGCCGCGCAACGCCGCCGAAGGTGCGGACGCGGCCGGACGCGAGTCCGACCAGGCGCGTGATCCCCTCCCGCCCCACCACACCCACAAGGGCAGGGCCGGCCCCCGCCAGGACGAGTTCAAAGGCGCCCAAGGCACGCGCGGCGCCGTCCCGGGCACGCTCGGCGCCCCCGAAAGCCAGCTCCGCGCCGCCGCGGCGCTCGCCTCCGAAGTCGTCTCCGCCGAAGCGGGCGGCCCCTCGGCGGCGCGGGAAGTAGCGACCGACCCGGAGTTGTGCCAGCCCGGGGTGACGCGGCACTCAACACGCGGAGGCCGTCACCCCGGGCTGGAGTGCGTCACCCCGTGGGTACGCCGTCCTTGACCAGCGAACTCAGCGGGCTGGCCCCCATCCAGTAGCACAGCTGGGCAGGGCTTTCCACGCGCCAAAGCGCCAGGTCGGCGCGTTTTCCCGGTTCCAGGGTACCGCGGTCCTCTTCGAGACCGAGAACCCTGGCCGCGGCGGAGGTGAACCCCAGCAGCGCCTCTTCGGGAGTGAGCCCAAAGCGTATGCAGGCCAGGTTCAGGATCATTCCCACGTTGGTGATGGGCGATGAACCTGGATTTGCGTCGGTGGCCACCGCCATCGTCACCCCGGCCCGCCGCAGGGCGCCGACGGGCGGCGAGCGGTCCGCCCCCAGGGTGTAGGCCGCGCCGGGCAGGAGGACCGCGCACACACCCGCCGATGCCATGGCGTGAACCCCGTCGTCGGAGAGGTACTCGAGGTGATCGGCGGACCGGGCCCCGGTGGCCGCCGCGAGAGCGCCGCCACCCAGATCCGAGAGTTGGTCGGCGTGGAGCCGGCCGTGCAGTCCCGCGTCGATTCCGGCCTCGAGGACGGCCCGCGCCTCGTCGGGTGTGAACGCGATGTCCTCGCAGAACGCGTCGATCGCCGTAGCGTGGCCCTGTTGCAGGACCGCCGGGAGGATCTCCTCCAGGATCAGGCGGATGTAGTCGCGGCGGCGCCCCGCGTACTCGGATGGGATGGCGTGGGCGGCGAGCAGCGTGGGCGAGGTGTCGGCGGGTATGTGGCGCGGGAGGGCTGCAGCCACCTCGAGCATCCGCAGCTCCGTTTCGAGAGCGAGGCCGTATCCGGACTTGACCTCGATGGTGGTGACGCCCCAGCCGACCAGCTCCCTGCCACGGGCGACGGCGCTCCGGATCAGCTCCTGCTTCGAGGCTTGTCGGGTGGCGCGGACAGTCGACAGGATGCCGCCGCCCGCACCGGCGATCTCGGCATACGACTCGCCGTGCAGTCGGCGGCGAAAGTCGTCGCTGCGGTCCCCGCCGAACACGATGTGGGTATGGCAGTCGATGAGCCCGGGAGTCATCCAGGCGCCCCCGCAGGGAATGACTTCGGCCGCTCGCCCTCGCTGGCCCGGAACAAGATCCGCCTCCCTGCCCACCCAGGCGATGCGCCCGTCCGCGCACGCGATGGCCCCGTTCCGAATCACGCCGAGCGACCGGTCGGTCATCGTTGCCAGCTGGACCCCGGTCCA
>JAPOOQ010000403.1 GCA_026713345.1 Gemmatimonadota bacterium
GGGCTGGGCGGACGTATCCGTGGCGGCGCCGGGCAGGTCACCGTCCGCCGTCGGCAGGTGCCCGGCGGGGTCTTCCCGGGCCAGTCGGCCAAGCAGCAGCGCGGCGAGCTTGAAGACCTCGGCCGGGGTGCGGATTCCCAGCAGCGCTTCGAGGTCCGCGCCGGGCAGCGAGGTCTCGAAGTCGCGGCCTTCCTCGCGGGCGGGACCCGAGGCCCAGCCGGGCAGGGAGCCGAGGGGCTGGGGGGGGACGGGGACGAAGAGGTAGCCGGGCCGGTCGGTCCGCATCCCCGCCACGAGGGACAGGTGGATGGCGCCGCGATGGTCGCCGTGCCAGAGGATGCCGTCGACGGACTCGGGCGCAGTGTTGCGCGTCCCCTCGAACCACACGAGATGCTGGGGTAGCTGGAGGTATCCCGCTCTGCCGCCAAGTCCCTTTTCCCACAATGACTTATCGGCTTCGTTCGCCAGGTCCACCGATTCGCTCAGCAGAGCGCGCACCGTTTTTTGGTGCGCGAGAACCACCCCCGCGCCCGTCCGCCACATCTGGTACGCGAAGTAGAGGACCCCACTGTGGTCGTGCGCCGCCTCCGGATCGGCATCCTCCTCACGCAGATCCCCAAGGATCCCCTGCACCGCCCCCAGCATCACGAACGCCGCCGGGTTCCCTGCATCCACACCTCGCTCCTCCGCCTCGTCCCCGATCGCGGGGAAACGCGTGTCGGGGAAGTCCGCTTCCGGAAAGAGTAGCTCGTACGGCGTGAGCCGAGCGTACGCGTCGTGGATGGCCACGTGCCAGAACCCGTCGGGCTAGCCGCCGCCGTCGGCGGAAACCGCCCCGCCCCCGCCACCCCGCGCGGCCTGGATCCGGCGCACCATCCATCCGTTCAACGCGAAGAGGACCAGCAGCACCACCGCCCACTGGATCAGCACCGTACCGACGTTGTACGACGAGAACAGGGTCCAGGTCTCGGCCGACCAGAAGTCCTCGCCGCCGGCCTGCCACAGCCACCACACCATCAACACCACCGCCTCGACCATCACCAGCCGCACGGCCCAGTCCCACCATTTTCCGATCCGCACATCGGAGTCGGGCGTGTTGATGAAGGTCTCGCGCCACTTCGTCACCCCGTACCTGAGCACGGCGAAGGCGAAGAAGAAGCCGGACAGCATCAGGCCGACCCCCCACACCCAGTCCTGGTTCTGGAAGACGCCGATCTGGAGCGCCGACGGGATGCCCAGCAGGAAGCCCGCGCACCCGACGGCCGCGATCGCGTGGCGGCGCGTCAGCCCGAGGTCGATCAGGATCCGGGACGCCAGTTCGATCATCGCCACCAGGCTCGACCACGCCGCGAAGACCAGGGCCAGGAAAAACAGCGCCATGAAGAACTGCCCGCCCGGGATCTGGGCGAAGAGCTGCGGGACCCAGATGAAGGTCAGCCCCTCGTTGCCCGCGCCCACGATCTCGTTCGCCGCCTGCGGCATCACCGAGAAGATCGTGCACAGCACCATGATCCCGGCCAGGAGCGACATCGAGTTGTTCCCGAAGCCGATCACGAAGGCGTTCAGCGCGGTGTCCTCGCGCGCCCGCATGTAGACGGCGTACGAGAGGACCAGGCCCCACCCGGCACCGGTGTCCCAGGCGTTCTGGGTCAGCGCCTCGAGCCAGATCCTGACGTTGCCGAGTTCGCTGAAGTCGGGGGTGAAGAGGAAGGCCAGCCCCGCCGACGCCCCCGGCATGGTGAGCGCCTTGACCGCCAGCACGACGACCAGAATGATGAGCGACGGAATCAGGAAGCGGGCCGCGGTCTCGATTCCCCGGACCCCCTTTGCGACGAC
>JAPOOQ010000404.1 GCA_026713345.1 Gemmatimonadota bacterium
GGGGGGGTGGGGGGGGGGGGGGGGGGGGGGGGGGGGGGGGGGGGGGGGGGGGGGGGGGCCGCGCGTGCGCCCGGACCGCGGCTGGCCGCGGAGATCGCCGAAGGGTGGTCGCTGGTGGGCGGGGGGACGTTCCCGGACGCCCGCCTGCCCAGCGCGGTGATCCTCCTGGACGCGGGCGAGGACGCCGACGCGTGGCTGGCGGTACTGCGCGCCCACGACCCCCCGGTCGTCGCGCGGAGCCGCAAGGGTCAGGTCGTGATCGATCTGCGCACGGTCGCGCCGGACGAGGACGAGATCGTAGCGGCGGCGCTGAGGTCGATCGGCGCGAAGATCTCCCCGGGCGGGTAGGGTCCCGTGCGAGGACCTCCCGTCGCGCGAGGTGGTCGCCGCGCGGTGTTCGCGGACCGCGACGGGACGATCATCGAGGACCGGCACTACATCGCGGACCCCGCCGACGTCGCCCTGATCCCGGGCTCTGCGGAGGCGCTGATCCGCCTGCGCGCGCTCGGGTTCGCGCTGGTGGTCGTCACCAACCAGTCCGGGATCGGCCGCGGGCTCTACACCCTCGCCGACTACCGGCGGGTGGCCGCGGAGACGGACCGCCAGCTCGCGGAGGCCGGGGTCACCACCGACGCCACCTACTTCTGCACCGACGCGCCCGGCGGCGACCCGGAAACCACCTGCCGCAAGCCCAGCCCGGTGCTGTACCGCCAGGCCGCCCGCGATCTCGGACTCGTGCTGCCGGGATCCTACTTCGTGGGGGACAAGCTCAGCGACGTGCTCCCCGCCACGACGCTTGGCGGCACCGGGATCCTGGTCCGCACGGGTCACGGAGCAGCGGAGGAAGAGAGGATGACGGAGGAGATGAGGATGGACGCGGCGAAGGGGGCGGAGGAAGACCCAGCAAAGGTGGCGGAGGAAACGGGCATGGCGCCGGAGAGCCGTACCGAAGCTGGTTGGCGAATAGCCGACGACCTTGCGGGAGCTGCGCAGCTGATCGACCGCCTGGAGTCCTGACTCGAATCACCGCCTCGTTGACCCGTTTTCCCCCCTGGAATAGCTTTTCTAACGGGCACCGCGCCCGACGGCCCCCGCTCAACGGAGTGCGATACACGACCGATGGACCTCACGCTCACCCCTGAAGCGACGCGCAAGGTGCAGGGATTCCTCGCGGATTTCGGCAAGACCCCCGAAGCCGGGCTGCGAGTCGCCGTCCTCCCGGGAGGGTGCTCCGGCTTCCAGTACGAAGTGGACATCGACGCCGGCCCCGACGGGGACGACGAGATCCTCCTGCACGACGGGATCCGGATCTTCGTGGACCCCTTCAGCGCGCAGTACCTGGAAGGGATCGAGATCGACTACGTCTCCTCGCTGATGGGCTCGGGGTTCTCCTTCAGGAATCCGCAGGCCACCGGCGGTTGCGGTTGCGGCAGCTCGTTCACGGTCTGAACGGAGCCGGCCGATAGAGATCCTCAGCTTCACGGGCGGCCCATTTGTACAGAACGCCGTCCTCGTGGTCTGTGCCGATGGCCGCACCGCCGTTCTCATCGACCCCGGCGCCGCAACCGCCGAAGCCCTTGCGGTCGCCCGCGCCCGGAACCTTGAAGTCGCCGCGATCCTCCTGACCCACGCCCACCTGGATCATGTGGATGGCATTCCCCTGGCCAGGTCGACCACCGGCGCCCCCATCCACCTGCACCCGGACGACCGCATCCTCTACGACAACGTCGCCTCCCAGGCTGCCGCTTTCGGCGTCGGCCACTTGGAACTGCCGCCCCCGGACCACGACCTCGTCCCCGGCGTCAACGTCTCCTTCGGCGGCTCCGAGTTCGAAGTCCTCTTCGCTCCAGGCCACGCGCCGGGCCACGTCATCTTCGTCTCCACCACGGAGCTCGTGGCCATCGTGGGCGACGTCATCTTCTTCGGCTCGATTGGCCGCACCGACCTGCCGGGCGGGGACTACCAGGTGCTCATGGACTCGATTCGCAGCCAGGTGCTCACCCTCCCCCCGGAGACCCGGCTGATCACCGGACACGGTCCCGAGACGACCGTCGCGCACGAGCGGGACACGAACCCCTTCCTCGTTCCCGTCTACGGGGGCGAATTCGTGTGAAGGTCCCCTTCGCGGTCTTCGCGTCGGGGTCCGGCACCAACATGCAAGCCCTCCTCGACCACGAGGGGGAGGGCGCCGCCTATCGCATCGAGCTCCTCATCACGGATCGGCAATGCGCCGCGGAGGAGCGGGCCCGCGCGCTTGGGAGGGCCGTACACCGAGTGGTTTTCCCCTTTTCCAGCGAACTCCTCCGACTCCTGAAACGCCACCACGCCGAGGGAATTCTCCTCGCCGGCTTCCTCCGCCTGGTTCCGGCCGAGGTCTGCGCCGCGTACCGGGGCAGGATCCTGAACATCCATCCCGCGCTCCTGCCCGCATTCGGGGGCAAGGGCATGTACGGCCATCACGTGCACGAAGCGGTGTTGCGTTCGGGCGCGGCGCTGTCGGGGCCGACCATTCACTTCGTGGACGAGCGGTACGACCAGGGCCGGATTCTGGCGCAGTGGCCGGTGCCGGTGCTTCCCGGTGACACGCCGGATACGCTCGCGGCTCGCGTGCTCAGGGTGGAACACGCACTCTATCCCGCGGCGGCGGACGCGCTGGCCCGGGCGGTGCAGGGTGGATGGCCGGATGCCGGGCCGGCTCCGGGGTTTCGCTGGCCGGGTGGCGGGCATGCGCCGGACGCGGAACTCGGGGATCGAATCACACAAGCCTTCGGAGGTGCGGGTGACTAGCCGCAGAGCACTGCTCAGCGTGTCGGACAAGACGGGAATCGCCGAATTCGGCAGGGCGCTGGTGGAGCGCGGCTGGGAGGTGCTTTCCACCGGGGGGACGGCGCGGGCGCTCGCGGCGGCCGGGGTCGCCGTGACCGAGGTGTCGGTCGTGACGGGCCACCCCGAGATGATGGACGGCAGGGTCAAGACGCTGCACCCCGCGATCCACGCGGGACTGCTTGCGCGCCGGGACCGTGCGGACGACATGGCCGAAGTCGCGGGCCAGGGCTACGCGCCCATCGACCTGGTGGCGGTGAATCTCTACCCGTTCCGCGAGACTGTCGCCGCGCCGGACGTCACCCTGGGCGAGGCCATGGAGAACGTGGACATCGGGGGTCCCACACTGATCCGCGCGGCCGCCAAGAATCACCGGGATGTGTGGGTGGTGGTGGACCCGGCGGACTACGGGGCCGTGCTGGAGGTGCTGGTGGGGCGGGGGGATGGGGGACGGGGGCGGGACGGGCTGCGGCGCGGGCGGGAGGAGGCCGCGGTGGGACTGGCGGGGTCGGCGGCGGATGCGGACGGGCTCCGGCGACGGCTCGCCGCCCAGGGGTTCCGGGAGATTTCGTCGTACGACAGCGCGGTGGCGGACTACCTGGAGGGCAGCGGAACAGCGGGTGCGCCCCCGTCGCAGCCGGACTTTGTTCGCTCACCGAACAAAGTGGACGATGCGATGCCCCCGCAGGTTTCGCTGGCCCTGACCCGGCGAAGCCTGCCGCGGTACGGCGAGAATCCCGGCCAGGACGCCGGATTCTACGCACCCCAGGGCCTGTCCGAGGGTATTGCAGGACTTGAACAACTGCACGGCAAAGGACTGTCCTACAATAATTTGCTGGATCTGGACGGCGCGCTTCTCAGCCTCGCTCCCTTCGCCTTCGCGCTTGAGCCGGCTGTTTGCATCGTCAAGCACACCACGCCCTGCGGCCTCGCGCTCCGCCCCACCCTTGCCGCCGCCTTCGAGCGGGCCCGCGCCACTGATCCGGTCTCCGCATTCGGGTCCGTGATCGCGGTCAA
>JAPOOQ010000405.1 GCA_026713345.1 Gemmatimonadota bacterium
GACGAGGATGACGTGGTCGGAGGGGCCGAGCGGGGTGTCCGCGAAGGGGTCGCGGAAGTCGATGACCCGCACCGTGCGGGCGTCCGGGAAGCGCTCGGGCGCGGCGAACTCGGGGCGGTCGTCGAGCACCTCGATGCGCATGCCCAGCATTGCGCCGATGCGTGCCAGGGGGACGGCGATATGGCCCGCGCCGACGATCACCATCCTCGACGGAGGTCCGTGCAGTTCGAGGTATACGCGGGCGGACCGCACCCGATCGCCGTCTCGGTACTCGAAGTCGCGGCTCAGCGCGCCGCGGGATTCCCTGGGGGGGAAGAGCGACGGAACCGCCGCGGCCACCCCCTCGTCGAGGGACCGGCTCCCCAGGGTGCCGCGGCTGCGTGTGCCGGAGAGCCACCATCGCCGCCCGATCAGTGCCGCGTCGGGGGAATCGGTGACGACAGCCGTGTAGATGCGCTCCCCCTTCCCGAGCGCGTCCAGCACTCGGGCGGCGACCTGCGCGGCGGAGAGGTTCACCGGGCGGCAGGCGCGCGCGGCCCGGGCGGCGCTTGGGGCGCGCCGGGCGGCGCATCCGGCGCGGTGGGTGGTGCATCCGGCGCGGTGGCCGATGCCTCCCGCGCGGCTTGCCCCTCTCCCGGAAACCGGTCGGCGTAGCGCTGCGGCGTGTCGATGTCGTCCGCGATGTGGGGATCCGGGACCGGGACTTCCAGCACCCGGGCGGGGTCGCGCCGGACGACCGTGCGGGCGCCATCCGCGAGCCCCTCGTCCAGGAACTCGTTCGCGATGGCCATGTCGGCGAGCACGGGATGGCCGCGCTTGCCCTGGTAGCTGGGCGCCACGATGGCGGCTTGGGAGCATTCCCAGCCCCGGATCACGGCGCGCACCGTTTCGGAGGCCACCGCGGGGTTGTCCACCGGGGTGAAGAGGAACGCGGCGGGCGGGTCGTCGAGGGCGCCGAGATGGGAGATCGCCGCGCGGAGCGACCCGATCTGGCCACCCTCGCCGCCCGGATTGACAGCGAGCCGGGCCCCGGCCTGTTCGGCCTCCGCCGCGACCGGGCCGGCCTGCGCCGCCGCGACCACCACCACCGGGTCGCAGCCGCCCCGCCTTAGCGTACGCCCCAGCCGGGCGAGGAAGGTGGCGCCGTCCGCGTCCAGGAGCGCCTTGGGCGTGCCCATCCGGGTTGAGCTGCCCGCCGCGAGGACCACCCCCGCCACCGGGCCGGTGCGTAGCGGCAGGCCAGCCGGGACACCACGGCCCACTCGCTCGGCGCCTGAGCTGGCCCCCGTACTACGTGGAATCACGCTCGCGCCCAGCCGGGAAGGCCTCATGAAAGCTGCCCCCGTCGCGCGCCAGCTCCGCCATCAGAGCGGTCGGCTCGTAACGGCTGCCGCAGGACCTGGTTAGCGCCGCCATCGCACCCGCCACCTCCGCCGCGCCCCGGTCGTCGGCGTACTTGAGCAGCCCGCCGCGGAAGGGCGGAAATCCGGTGCCCATGACCATCCCCAGATCGACGTCCGCCGCCGAAGCCACGACGCCCTCTTCGAGCACGCGGGCGGCCTCGTTGATCATTACCATCACCAGCCGGTCGCGGACCTGGTCCGACTTCGGTTTGGCGCGCGCCGACGAGAGGTTCATGTCGGCGTAGACCGAGGGATCGAAGTCCTTCTCCTGCCCCTTCTCGTACAGGTAGAATCCCCGGCCACCCTTCCGCCCCATCCGCCCCGACCCTGCCAGAGCCGCCAGCGACGCAGCGGGCGCCATGCGGTCACCGACGGCTTCGGCCATGGTCCTGCCGGCGTGGCTCATCACGTCGATACCGATTTCGTCCATGAGCCGGTACGGTCCCATCGGCATGCCGAAGCGCTTCCATGCCCGGTCTACCGCACGGGCGTCCCATCCCTCGTCGAGCAGGTGCCCGGCCTCGTTCAGACAGGGTCCCAGGATGCGGTTGACGAGGAAACCCGGGGCGTCGGCGGTGACGACCGGGACCTTGCCGAGCCGAACGGCGAGCGCGGCGAGGGTCTCCACCGCGTCGTCGCCGGTCTTCGCGCCCCGCACCACCTCCACCAGCGGCATGCGGTGCACCGGATTGAAGAAGTGCATTCCGGCGAGGCGCTCCGGGTGGTCCAGGGCCGCGGCCATCCGATCGATGGAGAGCGAAGACGTGTTGGACGCGATCACCGCCCCCTCCCCCACCACCGCCTCCACCTCGCGCAGGACGGCCTCCTTCACGGGCAGCTTCTCGATCACGGCCTCGACCACCACATCGGCGCGGCCCACCCCCGCGTAGCCCACCCCGCCCGTGATCATCGCCATCCTGCGCGCCGCCTCACGCGGGCGGAGCGAGCGCCGCCGCACTGCGCCATCGAACAGTGACCGCGCGAAGGCCAGCCCCCCCGCGACCGCCTCATGCCGGATGTCCTTCATGCGCACGGGGATTTCCCGGTACGCGGCGACCTGCGCGATCCCGCCCCCCATCGGCCCGGCCCCGATCACCGCCAGCCGCTCCACCTCGGCGGCCCGGCCCCCCACCGCCCACGGCCCCTTGCGCGCGGCCTCGCGCAGTTGAAAGACGAAGAGCTGGTTTTTGCACTCGGGCGACACCGCGAGCTCGCCCACCGCACGGGCCTCCAGCTCGAGCCGCTCGGCCTCGGAGCGCCCCCACCCCCTGCCCACGACATCGAGGATCCTGAGCGGGGCCGGATACCGTCCTCCCGTGCGCTTCATCACCTGGCGGCGCGCGGCCCGGAAGACGAGCGCGCGTCCAGGCGGCGTGCCGTCCAGGAAGCGGCTGGCCAACGTGCGGCGGCGCTTGCGGCGGGGGTCCTTCCCACGCGCCAGCGCCCGCGCCAGCGCAAGGCAGCGCTCCTCGAACTGCTGCTTCGGCAACACGCGGTCCACGAGCCCGATGCGGTGGGCTTTGGAGACGCGCGCCGGTCGCCCGGAGAGCATGAGATCCAGAGCCGCGGAGAGCCCCACCAGGCCCGGCAGGCGGGTGGTTCCTCCCCACCCCGGAAGGATGCCGAGCAGTACCTCCGGGAGGCCGATGCGGGTGCGGTCGTCGTCAGGGGCCACGCGGTAGTCGCACGCGAGCGCGAGTTCCGTCCCGCCGCCCAGGCAGATTCCCCGGATGGCCGCGATGGTGGGGACGGGCAGCGCTGCGATGCGGCCGAAAAGTGCCTGTCCGGCCCGCGACGCCTCGGTGGCTGCCTGCCGATCCTCGATGTCGGCGATCGCGTTCACATCCGCACCGGCGATGAACGAACCTGGCTGCGCGGACTCCATGATCAGGACGCGCAGCGCACCCCCGCGCGCGGCTTCCTCCGCCTCCTCGACGACCGTGGCGAGAACCTCCACCACCTCCAGCGTGAGAATGTTCTGGCGCCGCACCGGATCGCGAAAAGTGACGCGCCCCAAGCCGTCAGCGTCGATCCGGAAGCGCGGGTTCATCGGCGGTGGCGCGTGCTGCAAAGGCGGGCAGCCCGGAGGCGCTTGCCGCGGTGGCGTCCGCAGCGGTGGCCCCCGGTCGCCGACGGGATCAGAATACCGGCCGGACCTCGGCGTTTTCGCGGCTTAGCCGCACCTCCATCGGATCTCCCCGGGCAACGGTGATCGGAAAGTTCCAATAGAGTTCCTCGTTGACCAGTTCGTAGCGGGCATGCACCCAGTAGTCTCCCGGCGGGACCTCGATCCGGGAGCTGCCCGTCGCATCCGTGGTGTCGACCACAATGTTCAGCCCCGACATCTCGATCCTGGTCGCGAAAACCGCGTCGACATCGGCGAACGCCTCGTCCGCCCAGTCCGCGCGGACGGCCCTGACGGCGTCCATCCGTCCGATCGCCTCTTCCTGTAGGCCCGTGAACTGATCGAAGTACCTGGTGCGGTCGCGTTCCACCTGGTCCAGCTCGTCGGTGTGGTCCTCATACAAAAGGTATAGCTGCTGGTAGGCCGGTGTGTCGCGATCCGATTCCATTTCCGCCAGCTGTTCGGAGAGAGTCTCCACGGTGTCACGCAGAACCCCCCAGCGGGCGTCCGCCGCGCTCCACGCCTGGCGTGCCTGAGCAATCTGCTCCTGCGTCGCCAGCAGGTCGGGCGGGATCTCCGGTTCCGGCCGCGAGGCGGCGGCCGCCAGCGAGTCGAAGACCGCGTCCCGATCGTACGGAATCAACTGAACTTCCAGAGCGTCGAGCGGCCTGGCGCTCGGATCACCGCCGTCTCCCAGCGCGGCGATGACCACTACCTCTGCCGAACCGCACGCCGTGAGGGCCACCATGCCGAGGGCCACCGCGAGTCCAGGACCGAAAATGCGTCGCGTCATTTGTGTCACTCCCTGAAGCTTGCCGAAAGAGTCGAATAGGCGAATTGGGGGAACGTTGCCCAAAGTAAGAATCTACGGCCATGCCATCAAGGCGCACGATCTTTCGGAGGACACGCGAGTGGCGTCAACTGCTGCCGTAGACCACGCGGATTGCCAGAGTCATACCCCGCGCAACCGCTTTCAGCCGCTCCGCCGTTGGCGGGTTCGCCGCGCTTTGCGTCAGTGCGGCCGCCTGGAGATCGGTCGCTCCGCGGAGCAGGGCCTCGGCTGCGGCCCTGCCGGCACCCGGCGCGGGGGCGAGCTCCCGGCTCCAATGGCTGTGAACCGGCGGGAGGAGTTGGTCGAGGCGAACGCCTCCATCTTCGGAACCAAGGCGCCGAATCGTCTCATCGAGCCGGGTTTCCCAGCTTCCGGAAGCGTCAGCGCTGGTCGACAGGCGTACGACCAGGCGCCCGAGGGCGTCGATTTCGGTATCGAACTCGAATAAATCCGGATCTCGGCGGCGCTCAAGTGATTCCTCCAGGAGCAGGCGCACGAAGGACGCCTCAAGGAGCGTCGTCCGCGGCGGAAATCGGAAGGCCGACCCGACCCAGCGGGTGACGGCGTCGCTCGGAAGCTGGGTGAGCAGAGGTTCCGGTGGGCGGGCCGGCGCGTCAACGGCAACCAGGAGGGGAGGCGGCCGGAGTTCATCGGCGGCGAGGGCCTCCTCACTACCCACGACGACCCAGGTTGGAGCGCCCCACCGGGCCGCGGGCGTGCCGGTCGTGATTTCGGCGGCCAATCCCGCCGAATCGGCTGGCGCCACCGCCGCGCCGCCCCCTGGAGCGCCACCCTCCCCACGGAGGTGCGCGTCCATGACCCGGTCGAACCGGGATCGCGGCAGCTCCCCGCGAAAGACCAGGTCGCTGCGCAGCGCGGAGACCGCGTCTTCCACGAGCCGCGTGGGCAGGGTGGTCCGTGCGGCGCGCCGCATGGCGCCGAGGACGGATTCCACGACTTCCGGAGCGGCGGTTGCCACGAAGTAGCGTCCGGTCGCATCACTGTCGTAGGTGACCCGCACCGGTTGGTCCGCCATCGTCTCCCGGATGGCCTCGAGCAGGGCCGCGTCGCCAGCCTGGACCAGCAGGGCTTCCCGGTGCGTCCCCTTGGAGGTGGGGAACGCCATGGTCACAGAGGCTACCGGCAGCCAGCCGCGGGTGATGATCAGGGGCGAGTCCCGTGAGCGGATCGGACCGGAGCCGCTTTCCTGGGCCTGAAGCGGCACGATTGCGCTGGCTGTCGCTGCGACCGCCAGCAGCCCGTGGACAAACCCTCGTGAGTGCCGAGAGCGGCGGGGCGGCGGCTTCCAACTCACCTGTCGATCCCCGGCCTGAAGAGGGTGGCCTGGAACTGTTCCAGGACCGGTGTCAGATCCTGCCTCCGCAGCGTAGTGAACCGATCGAGCGCCGTTCGCGCATTGGTGCCGCCGTCGGGTGCGTGGTACCGGTCGGACAGCGCCAGCCAGCCGGCGGGAGTCGATGCGGCGGCGATGAAGTCGCTGCGGGCCGTCGCGGCTCCCTGCATCCACCAGGCGTCCAGTCCTTCCGCGGTCATGAGCGCCAGGGCCGAAGCCAATGCTCCGTCCGCGTCCCGGCTCCGGGGGGCCCGCGCGGTGACTCCGAGCCATGCGGAGCGATCATCGGGACCCTCCACCAGGTTCACCGCGGCGTTCGGTATCTCGCTTCGCAGCAATCCCACCCGCAGCGCCGCCACGGCGGTGAGCACCGCGGGATCGTGGGCCGGCCCAAGGCTGAACGCGGCTGCGCTCCAGGTATATAGCGGCGACTCCGGGAAGGGAAGCGGCTGCGGGGGCGGCATGATCGGCGCACCCGCCTGGGGTCCGGGGGGCGCGCCAATGCGGGACAGATCCGCGAACACCCAGTGCAGGGGCAGGTCTCCCAGCACGAGGATGCGCAGGCGGTCGCGCGCGTGGGACCTGCGCCACATGTCGCGCACCTCGTCCACGCCGGGTACAGGGAGAGCGCCGCCGCCAACCCCGAGGACCCTTCCCTCCATCTCCAGGACCAGCCGGCCTCGGGGGGTCTCGGCCAACTGGTCCAGACGGGCGCGCGCCCGCGCGGTCGCGCCGCTGGCTCCAATCGCCTCGGGCTCCGCGATCAGCAGCCTGACAACCCAGGCGAGTTCGTCGGCGTAGCGCACATCCGCAATGGCGTGGAAGGCGATCCGCCCGTCCTGTACCCCTCCCCACAGCTCCGCCCCGATCGCTTCGGCGCGCCCCCGGGCCCGGTCCAGCGCCTGCTCCACCAGTATTCTGGCTGCGCCGGGCCACGGCGGGTCAAGGGGCGCCGAAACGCGAATCCCCACCACGGGAATACCGGCAGTCCGTTCAAGGATCAGCGTGGGCCCGGAGGGGATCGTCAGGACGGAGTCGGGAACAAGGGGGTCGTCGGGAGACCCCCGGGACGGCTCGGGCTCACGGCCGGGCTCTGCGCCGATCAGTCCGGCGATGCAAAAAAGGCACACGACTGCCGAAAGTACACGGCGAAACTTCGGTTGAGCCCCGAGACTGGCGGGGCGCCCGGCCGGCGAACCGCCGCGAGGCAAGGCTGGCTACCGCGCTGGCGGCCAGAGAATGTAGTTCGAAGGATTCACGGGCCTGCCGCTCTTGTGCACCTCATAGTGCACATGGGATCCCGTGCTCGAGCCGGAACTGCCGACCTCGCCGACGACCTCGCCCCGCTGGACACGCTGGCCCACGCGCGCGTGCAACTTCGAAGCGTGGCCGTACCGGGTTCGCAGACCGAAACCGTGATCGATCTCGATCATGTTGCCGTAACCATCCTTACGCCCGGAGAAGACGACCTGTCCAGGGGCGGTGGCAACAAATGGCGTACCCCACCTGGCCACGATGTCGATGGCGAGGTGCGGGCCGGTGACCCCGGTGACCGGGTTTTCGCGGCTGTAGGTGTAGTGGCTCGACACGTGGCCCATCACGGGTGGAATCGACGGCGTCGCTTCCAGCAGTTCGCGCTGATCCTCCAGACTTGCCTCGACTTCGTTGAAGCTGTTGTTCAGCAGCTCCGCCCGGCGCAAAAGGTATGCCACATCGTAGCGAATCGCATATGCCGCCTCCGATGCCTCCGGATCCATCGGCCAAAGCGTGCCCTCGCCCGCAGTCTCCAGACCGGGGCCGCCGATACCCACCTCGAGGACCTCCTGGTCGATGCCCGTCAATCCGGCGAGTGCGCGCACCCGGTCGTCCCGTTCCGCCAGGGTGGCCATCTCCCGGTCGAGGTCGGCGACCCGGGTCTCGATGCGCTCCATTTCGGCCTTGAGGAGGCTGTTCTCACGTTCGAGCAGCGCGGCGCGCGTGCGGGCACCGCTGTCGGCGACAAGGAAGGCCGTGGCTACCAGGAAGAAGGCGCCCAGAACGCCACCGCCGATCGCCAGACGCTTCACCCACCGCTTCGGCAGCGAATACTGGCGCACGCGCGCGGTTCCCCCCCGCACGAGGACGAGGGTCCACCGATTTCCTTGCTTCGGCCGACTCTTCATTGGACGCAAAGATTACCGCAAGAACGATTTCGGGTCAAGCGGCCGGGAAATCGGCGGGGGGGAAGAGGGGGGCGTCCACAGCGACCTCCAGCCCTCCGACTTCCAGCGACTCCAGTTCGCCGAATCGCGGGACCCCGGCGAGGCCGAGGCGGCGCGCCAGCTCACGGGACTTTTCCGGCATGACCGGCTCGAAAAGACAGGTGAGCACACCGAGCGTGCGCACCAGCGTGGCCAGGGTGCGGTCCAGGTCGGCGGCGCCGTCGGGGCGGCGCGCCTGCGCCCAGGGCTCCTGCACCTCCACGAAGCCGTTGGCGGCGCGGGCCAGGTCCATGGCGGCGGCGAACCCCTCGTGCAGGCGGTAGCCGTCGATGCCGCGCCGGTAGGCCGCGACGGCGTCCGCGGTCTCACGCGCCAGGCCGTCCGCCGGTCCCTCGGGAACGGTCGCCGCCCGGTAGCGTTTCACCATCGACAGGGTGCGGTGCGCGAGGTTGCCGAAGATATTGCGCAGTTCGTCGTAGCGGGCGAGGAACCGCTCGGGCGTATAGGAGGCGTCCTGCCCGGTGGGCATCTCGCGCATCAGGTACCAGCGCACCGCGTCGGTCCCGAAAAGCTCCCTCAGCGCTAGCGGGTCGACCACGTTGCCGATCGACTTGGACATCTTGGTTTCGCCCACAACCCACCACCCGTGCGCGAGGATCCTGCGGGGCAGCGGGAGGTCGGCGCCCATCAGCAGGGTGGGCCAGTAGACGGCGTGTGTGGTGATGATGTCCTTGCCCATCAGGTGCACGTCGGCGGGCCAGCGCGACGGCCGCGGGGGGTCGCCGAAGCCGCGTTCACCCGGGGGCGCCGCCGGATCGATCGCCCCCGAGGCGGTGACGTAGTTGATCAGCGCGTCGACCCACACGTAGGTCACGTGGTCGCCGTCCCAGGGCAGCGGGATTCCCCAGTGGATGCGCGACCGGGGACGCGAAATCGACAGGTCCTCCAGCGGCCGGCCCAGGAACCCCAGCACCTCGTTGCGGCGCGACCGCGGCACGATCCACTCCGGGTTTTCCTCGATGTGCCGGATGAGCCGCTCCTGGAAGGCGCTCATGCGGAAGAAGTAGTTCTTCTCGCGGATCCGCTCGACGGGCCCCCCGGCGATGGGATCGACCCGCTCGGGCCCGATCTCCTTCTCGGTGAAGTAGCGCTCCTGGCCGACCGAGTACCAGCCCGTGTACTCGGATTCGTAGATGAAACCGTTGTCCCGCAGGCGCTCCAGCATGGCCCGTACGACCGCCACGTGTTCGGCCTCTGTAGTGCGGATGAAGCGGTCGTGCGAGATGCCGAGCGTCTCCCACACGGCCTCGAAGCGTCCCGCCATGAGGTCGCACAGCTCGAGCGGGCTCAACCCCTGCTCGGCGGCCGCCTCCTGGATCTTCTGCCCGTGCTCGTCGGTGCCCGTGAGGAAGAGCACATCGTCGCCCGCGCGGCGCCGGTACCTGGCCAGCACGTCGGCCAGGATGGTGGTGTAGGCGTGACCGATGTGGGGCTCGCCCGAGGCGTAGTAGATCGGCGTAGTGAGGTAGAAGGAGGACATGGGTCAGCCGGCCTCGGCGGCCTGCGCCGCGCCGATCGCCCGCGTGTACCACTCGAGGGTCTCGACGAACCCCGCGAACGCCTTCTCGTAGTGTCCCTCCATCGGTTCGCCGTCCTCGCTGAAGCTCTGCGAAATGTTCGACACCGGCATTCCCGCAACGGGTAGCGCCTTCAGCCGCAGGAAGAGGAGCTGAAGGTGGTAGTGGACCTGAACACCGCCGAATCCGCCGCCGGAGACGGTGACGATGCCGACCGGCTTGCGGAACCACTCGCCGTAAATGTAGTCGAGGGCATTCTTGAGGACGCCGGGCATGGAGCCGTTGTACTCGGGACTGACGATCACCACCGCGTCGGCCTCCCGGATCGAGGCGGAGAAGCGCTCCAGCCCGGGGGGCGGGTCGTCCCGCTTGTGCAGTCGTTCCTCCATGATGGGGAGGTCGAAATCCGACAGGTCGAGGAGCGGCGCGTCGGCGCCCGCGCGGGTCAGGCGGCTGCTGGCGAAGCGCGCCACCCTGATGGACTGGCGGCCGCGGCGCACGGAGCCGAGCAGGACGGGGATGCGGAGGGGGGTGGTCATGGGCGGGGGTTTCTCTGCTTGAGGGCGCCGCGGTCCACCTTGCCGAGGTGGGTGCGGGGCAGGTCGGCGAGGAGGTGGAAGTGGCGGGGGATCTTGAAGGACTCGAGGTGGGCGCGGGCGTGGTCGCGGAGGGTGTCGGGGGTGACTGCGGGCGAACCGCCGCGGGCCGGATCTCTGACCGCGGATTGCGAGTCGGCCGCCGGCACGACGAAGGCTTCAGGGACGACGAGCCCGTCCGCGTCGGCGATCCCCACCACGGCAGCTTCCCGTACGCCGGGATGCCGGAGCAGGCACTCCTCGGCCTCCCGCGGCGAGAACCACTTCCCGGAGACCTTGAGGAGGTCGTCGGCGCGGCCCTGGTAGGTGAAGCAGCCGTCCTCGTCGCGCGTCATCATGTCGCCGGAGACGTACCAGTCGTGGGCGAAGGCGCGCCGGGTCTCGCGGGGGGGCTGCCAGTAGCCGTGTGCGCGCGAACCGCCCCGGACCCGCATGCGGCCCACCTCGCCGGGCGGGATTTCGTGGCCGGTGTCGTCGCAGAGACGCACATCGAAGCCGGGGACCGCGGTCCCGAGGGTGCCGGGCCGCACGTCGCCGGGCCGGTTCGAGATGAAGATGTGCCACATCTCCGCCGTGCCGAGGCCGTCGAGCAGCTCGACGCCGAAGGTGTCGTCCCAACGGCGGTGCAGGGACGGGGGCAGGGCCTCGCCGGCGGAGGGGGCGAGGCGGAGGCAGCTCAGGTCCTGCTCGGCCGCGCCGGGGTGCGCGAGCATGTGATTCACCATTGTGGGGACGTTGACGAGGATTGTGGGGCGGTGCCGGGCGATCTGGCGGAAGAGCTCGCCGGCGGTGCAGCGCTGGGGGAAGAGCACCGCCGAAGCACCCGCCGCAAGGGGGAAGAACAGGTTCGACCCCGTGGCGTAACCAAAATAAAGCTTTGGGACAGAGATGGTGATGTCGTCGGTGGTGTAGCCGAGGATTTCCTTCGCGTAGCACTCGTTCTGGTTGGCGAAGGAGGCGTGACTCTGGACGACGCCCTTGGGCCGGCCGGTGGTGCCCCCGGAGAAAAGCCAGATCGCGGCGTCGTCGGAATGTGAAGTAAAGTTGACATAATGTAAAGAGGAGTTGTCAATTCTGGCATCCCCTTCGGGGGTACCGGGGACCAGGAGGCGGGGGATGTGCCGTGCGCCGCGGAGGGCGCGGGTGAACGCGTCGGCGTGCTCGGCGTGAACCACGGTTGCGGTGGCGCGCGTGTAGTCGTACAGATCGCGGACGCGCTCCTCGCCAAGGTAGCAGTTGACCATCACCCCCACCGCGCCGCGCTTGAGGGCGCCGAAGAGGGCGGCCGCGAAGTCGGGCACGTCGGGGAGCGCGATCAGGACGCGCTGTTCCGGCTGCACCCCCATCCCCTTGAGCGCGTTGGCGAACCGGTTGGCGCGCGCCTGCAGCGCGGCGTAGGTGACGGTGCCGCCGGCGGTGCGCAGCGCGGGGCGGTCGCCGAGCCCCTCCCGGACGCGGTCGTCGAGGAAGTAGTCCGCGATGTTGAAGGGGTCGGGGGGATGGAAGGGCATGGGCGTTTATGTTTAGGGACAATGGAGGCAAGGTCAATGGAGAACGATCGCTGGGGTCACGCGACCTGGACGGAACTGGCGGAGCTCGGGCTGGACCCCCACCCCCCCACCCCACACGGCTCCCACGTCGTCGCGATCCTGTCTGTCGGCGCCATTGAGGCGCACGGCCCCCATCTCCCTCTCGTCACCGACGTCATCATCGCGGCTGCGGCCGCGAAGGCTGCGCTGCCCGGCCTCCGGCGCCTGGACCTCCACCCCATCCTGCTCCCACCCCTGCACTACACCGCCGCTCCCTTCGCGGCTGGCTTCCCGGGGACGATCTCGCTCCGTCCGGCCACCTTCTCCGCCCTGCTCACAGAC
>JAPOOQ010000406.1 GCA_026713345.1 Gemmatimonadota bacterium
CCCCGCGACCGCGACCAGGCGGGCGGCGAGGAGGCCTCCCCGGGCGGGCACCTCGAACTCGCGCCGGTAGTAGATCCAGCCGCAGAAGCCCCCGGCCAGAAGGAGGACTGCGATCAGCAGAAAAACGGGCACCCGGACTGCCGGGCTACTGCTGGTCCGCGCGCACCGAGCGCAGTTCGTCCGGACCGGGGAGGCCGAAGAGCAGGGCGAGCCGTGCCGCGCTTTCGAGTTCCCAGCGGGCGCGGTTGTCGTCCGGGACCGGATCCTCGGGAGGGAATTCGATGGCCAGCGGGTCGACCGGCCTGCCGGCGGCGTGCATCTCGTAGTGCAGGTGCGGACCCGTCGCGCGTCCGGTCATCCCCACGTAGCCGATCACCTCGCCCTGCGACACGCGGGACCCCACCACAACCCCGCTCGCGAAGCTGTTCAGATGGGCATAGCGGGTCAGAAAGCCGTTGGGATGCCTGACGTCGATGACGTTCCCGTAGGTTGCACTGCGATTGCGGCGGACGACGACCCCGGCGCCGGTCGACTGCACGGGCGTTCCCGTGTTCGCCGCGTAGTCGACGCCGTTGTGGTTGCGCCATTCCTTCAGGATGGGATGATTCCTCATGCCGAAGCGGGACGAGATGCGGCTCAGTTCGATGGGCTTCATCAGGAACGCGCGGCGCACGGACTCGCCGTCCATGTCATACCAGGTCCCGTCCCCGTCCCCGTTGGGGTCGAACCAGATGGCGTGATAGGCCTTGCCGCTGTTGACCAGCTCCGCGGAGAGAAGATGGCCCGCGCGCATGCTCCCGTCCGGCCGCTTCTCGCGCTCGAAGACGAAACGGTACGTGTCGCCGGGCAGGATCTGCCGCGAGAAGTCGATCTGCCACTGGAAGACCTTGTCCAGGCTGAGCACGAAGTTGCGCCGGTCGCCGGTCGTGGCCGAGGCCAGCTCGGGCAGGTTCATCACCGCGCTCCACAGGCTGCTCTCGATCATGCCGGCCGCGTAGACGGTGTCGATGGTCGTGATCAGCGTTACGGTGGAGGCCGCACAGACGCCGCCACTGCAGTCCAGGTGCACGGTGCGGTCGCGGTCCAGCGACACCCGTATTCCGTGCAGACGTTCGTCCACCCGGTGGATGCGCACCTCCGTTCCCGTGCGCAGACGTCTGGGTTCGGCCTCCTCCCGGAACGCTTCGAGCACGCTGGTGCGCTCCGCGGTCCCCAGCCCCGCGTCTTCCAGGATCTGGCCGAAGGTCTCCCCGAAGGAGAGCGTATCCACCTGGACGTGGCCGGGCAGCGCGGCGTACACGGCCTCGGCCAGGTCGACTTCCGGGACCTGTTCCCGCGAGAGCGCGGCACCGAGGGCGGTCGCCGCGGCGACTGCCGCGCACGCGCCCACAACGATCTGTTGCCTTGTAGTCATCTACGGATGAACGTAGGCAACTCCAGCTCGGACGCGCCACCCTTGCGGGCGGTAATGACAACGGAAGCGGGCCTGGAGGCCACGGCGGGGCGGGCCGCGGTGGGCCGGGCCTGACCGTGCCGGGCCTCGGCGTGCCGGGCCTGGGTTGGCCGGGCCTGGGCGCCGGCCGGCAATGGGCTGGCCGCCGCGGTACTCACCGGCGGGAAGGGGCTTCCGAGTCCCGGGCGAGCGCCTCCCCCCGCTGCGACGGCCCGTACCGGCTGTTGCCGCGGCGCCGGCACGCGCTCGGGCTCGGCCTGCCTGGGCGCGGGGGACGAATCGCCCACCGCCTGCTGAATCACCGGTTCCTCGTAGTCGCTCTCGGCGGCGCGCGGCGTGAAAGTCGGACGGATGACCGTGTCCCCACCGCGTCGGTCCATCCTGTCGTCGAAGCCCGTCGCGATCAGGGTGACCCGGATCTCCTCCTCCATGGTGCTGTCCAGGACGGTACCGAAGATGATTTCGGCCTCGTCACCCGCCTCGTCGGCAATCAGGCTCGAGATGTCGGTGACCTCGTCGATGGTGAGATCCGAACCGCCCGTAATGTTGATCAGGACGCCCTTGGCGCCGAGGATCGAGATGTTGTCCAGCAGGGGCGACGTGATCGCGTCCTGGGCCGCCTTGAGCGCGCGGTCCTCTCCTCGGCCGAAGCCGCTCCCCATCAGCGCGGCGCCGCACGAAGACATGACCGTGCGCACGTCGGCGAAGTCCACGTTGACGTCGCCGCTCACGCGGATGAGGTCGCTGATTCCGCGGGTCGCGTTCAGCAGCACCTCGTCGGCCTTCTTGAGCGCGTCGGTGAAGGCGGTACCCTTGCCGACCACCGGGAGCAGGCGGTCGTTGGGGACGACGACCATCGTGTCCACGGTGCGGCGGAGTTCGGCCAGGCCCTGCTCGGCCTGCCGCATGCGCCGCTTCCCCTCGAAGGAGAAGGGGCGCGTCACGACCGCGATCGTGAGGGCCCCGAGTTCCCGGGCGATCTCGCCGACCACCGGCGCGGCCCCGGTTCCCGTTCCACCCCCCATCCCCGCGGCGATGAAGACCAAATCCGCGCCGTCCAGCGCCGCACGCACCTCGTCGGCATCCTCGGCGACTGCCTGCCGGCCGATTCCCGGGCGCGCACCCGCCCCCAGTCCGCGGGTCAGCTTCTTCCCCAACTGGATGGTGTCGGTCGCCCTGGACTGGCCAAGCGCCTGGGCATCCGTGTTGGCGGAAATGAAGTCGACGCCTTCGAGCTCCTCCTCGATCATCCGGTTGATGGCGTTCCCCCCCGCACCGCCCACACCGATCACCCGCATCAACGCCGTGTTCCTTGGAGCGTCTTCCAGTTCGATCCTCATCGTCTCGTCTCCTTGCCGACCGCGTTGTCGAATAAAGTTACCATATCGTCACTCGTTAGAAAAACTCCCGTAGCCACGCGCCCACCCGGGTCACGAGGCCCGATGTCACGGTGGACGCGCCCTCGCCGGTCTCGAGGAAGCGGTCGGCACCGTGTAGCGCCAGCCCGGTCGCGGTCGCGAACCCGGGGCGTGCGATCATGTCCGCCAGGCCTGCCAGGGATTCGGCGGGAACACCGGTTCGCACCGGAGCGGCCAGGCAGCCGCGGGCCAGTTCGCAGATCCCGGTCGTCGCCGCGACCCCCCCCGTGAGCACGATTCCGGCGCCGAGCGCCCCCTGTGGAAAGGTCTCGTGCAACCGCCGGTTGATGCGCCGGAACATGTTCTCCAGCCGCTGTTCGATGAGTTCGGCGACGTAGGTGCGCGGCACCGAACGCCCCCGTCCGTTGACTCCGGGGAGGCGCACCACCTCCGACGGGTCGACCAAGCGGACGCAGGCCGCCCCGTGCTGCTCCTTGACCCGGTGCGCGTCGGCGAAGGGGATCGACAGTCCGCGGATGAGGTCGCCGGTGATGGTGGAGCCCCCGAAAGGCAGCACCCCGAGGTCGCGGATCTTCCCCTCGTAGTGGACACACAGCCCGGTCGAGGCGCCGCCCAGATCCACCATCGCGACGCCCAGTTCCTTCTCGTCCTCGGCGAGGACCGCCCGCGCCGCCGCCAGCGGCTCGAAGACGCGGCCCTGTACCCGGTACCCGGCCTTCTCGACCGCCCGCGTCAGGTTGCCCACGACCACCGAGGAGCCGGTCACAAGGTAGAGCTCGGTCTCGAGGCGGGTGCCCGACATGCCGACAGGGTCGGTGATTCCGCCATGGTAGTCCACGTAGTAGTCGCGCGGCACCGCGTGCAACAGCTCCCGGTCCTGGGGAAGTGCGACCGCCTGCGCGACCTCGTGCACGCGGTGGATGTCGCGCGGCACGATCTCCTCCGCCGCGACCGCCACCACCCCCGAGGATCGGTCCACCGAGATGTGGTCGCCGGAGACGCCGAGGTACACGCGGTCGAGCCTCACCCCCGCCATCACCTCCGCCTCGCGCAGGGTGGCGCGAATGCATTCGGTGGCCGCCTCGAGGTCGGTGACCACGTCCCGGCGCACCCCCGCCGTCCGGCTGCGCCCGACCCCGAGCACGCCGAGGGTGGGGTGGTACCGGTCCCCCAGCAGCTCCCCGACCACCGCGCGGGTGCAGGCCGAACCGACGTCGAGGCCGGCGACGAGGATCGACCTCACTGGGCGCCTCCCGTCCGCACCACCACCTGGTCCGCGAAGCGCAGGTCGACCTCGCGCGGCAGGTCGCCGGGGAACCTCGCGACGGCGTCGTTCATCGCGACGATCGCGTCGCGCATCCGCTCCTCCGTGATCGGCGGGTGGTAGCGCACGCGCACCGCGGAGTCGCCCAGCAGCAGCACGATCTGCTCGTCGTCGATGCGCGCCTCCGAGACCACGGCAAAGAGCTCCGGCGCGACTTCGGCCATGCGCGCCACCTCGCGGGCCAGGAGGCGCGCGCCCCACAGCGCCCGGGCCCGCTCCGTCGCGACTCGCAGCACGGGAAGATCCAGAACCGGGTCGCCCGGGTCAATCCCGAGGACGTTCCCGTGACGATCCACGGCGACGACCATCGGTAGCGCGATCAGCCCCACGGGCTCGACCTCGTCGATCTCGAAGAGGAGGGTGCGGGGCAGCTTCCGGGTGACTTGCGCGGCCTCCACCAGCGGGTGCGCGACCAGGCCGTCCAGGAGACTCTCCTCCCGCGCCCACACCCGGGTGGTGCCGTCCACCCCGGCGGCGGCGCGCACCTCGTCCCGCGTGAGGTAGCCGAGGCCGGTGACCTCGACGTGGTCAACCCGGAAGTACGGGGACGCGGCCGTGAAGAGGATCGCGGCCCAGGTGATCCCGGCAGCGACGGCCACGCCAGCGAAGAACCGGGCCGTGCGGCGCAGGGCGCGGGGGATGGGCGCGCGGCGGGGGGGTGGGGGGGGGAGCGGGGGCGGGAGCCGACTCATGGCCCGCCTCCGAGTAGCGCGAGGATCTCGGGCGCGGTGGCCTCGATGGAGCCGGCGCCCATCACGACGCAGACGTCGCCGGGCGAGAGGTCTTCGGCCACCGCAGCGGCCAGGGTGGAGAGATCCGCGTGGTAGACCGTCCGTGCAGGGGGGGGCGGCACCGCGCGCGCGACGAGCGCGCCGGTGACGCCGGGGAGGGGGGGTTCGCGGGCGGGGTAGACGTCCGTGACCCAGATCCGGTCGGCGGCGCCCAGCGCGAGGCCGAATGCCTGGTGGAAGTCGCGTGTCCGGGTGAAGAGGTGCGGCTGGAACACGGCGACGATCCGCCGCCCCGGGTTCGCCCTCCTGGCGGCCGCCAGCGTGGCGGCGATCTCGGTGGGGTGATGCGCGTAGTCGTCCACCACTTCCACCCCCGCCGCGCTTCCCAGCACGTCATACCGCCGCCCCACCCCCGCGAACCCCTCCAGCCCGGCGCGGATATCGTCCCAGTGCGCCCCGAAGCTGCGGCCCACGCCCACCGCGGCCAGCGCATTGCGCACGTTGTGGATCCCGGGGACGGGCACGCTGAACCTGCCGGCGCTCGCCCCGTCCTCGACCACCTCGAAGCGGCTCCCGGTCCCGTTGCCGCACACTCCCACGGCACGCAGCTGGGCACCGGCCCCGAGCCCGTAGCTGCGCGTACGGCTGCCCCCGCGCACCCCTGCTCTGGCTGCCCCGGGATCGTCGCCGCAGACCCACAGCGTGCCCTCCCGCTCTATCCGGTCCACGAAGCTGGAAAAGGCGCCGCGGACTCCCTTCAGATCGCCGTAGGTGTCGAGGTGGTCGGCCTCCATGTTCGTGACGACGGCAACCGCGGGGCGCAGCGCGAGGAACGACCGGTCGTACTCGTCCGCCTCCACGACGAAGACATCGGACGCGCCGGGGCGGAGGTTGCCGCCCCAGCCGGGGACCTCCCCGCCCACCACCCCCGTCGGGTCGATACCCGCCTGCACCAGCACATGGGTCGCCAACGCGGTAGTGGTCGTCTTCCCGTGCGTCCCCGCGACCCCCACCACCCGCCCCTCGTTCACCCACTGCCCGAGCGCCTCGGCCCGCTTGATCACCGGCACCCGGCGCGCGCGTGCGGCCTCCACTTCGGGATGGTCGGCGGGCACGGCGGAGGTGACGACCAGCGCGGCTGCCGTCGCGATGTGCGACGGATCGTGCCCGGGGGTGAAGCGCAGGCCGAGTCGTGTCAGGGCCTCGGGGCACGCGCCGCCGGCCAGATCGCAACCGGTCACCGAGGCGCCGCCGCGCAGAACCATCTCCGCGAGCGGCATCATCCCCGCCCCGCCCACCCCCATGAAGTGGATCGTGCCGCGGGTCGCCAGGGCGCGCAGACCGGGGGCGTTCACGAGATCACCTCCCTGATCGCGGCCGCCACCTCGCGCGCGGCGTCGGGACGCGCCCGGGCGGTGGCGGCCCGCGACATCTGCGCGAGCAGCCCCGGAGTGCCGAGAAGGCGCTGCACTTCGGTCCACAGTTGCGCCCCGGTGAGGTCCGCGCCGCGTGCGTCCCGCTCGGGCAGGTGCACAGCCGCGCCGGCCGCTTCGAGGGCGCGTGCGTTCGCGGTCTGGTGGTCGGCGGCGGCGGTGGGCAGCGGCACCAGGATCGACGGCAGACCCCAGGCGAGGAACTCCGAGGTCGCCATTGCGCCGGCCCGGGACACCGCGAGGTCCGCCGCGGCGAGCGCCTGGTACATACTCTCCGGCTCGAGGTAGGGAACGACCGCGAACCGCTCCCCGCGGACCCTCCCCAGCGCCTGCACTGCAGCCTCGTAGTGCGCCCGTCCGGTCACCCACAAGACGAATTCGCGATCGATCGGCATATCGTCTTGCAGAATCTCGATCAAACCGGAATTCATTTTGCGCGCCCCCTGGCTGCCGCCCACGACCAGGACGAGCGCGCCTTCGCGGGGCAGCCGCAGCGCTCCCCGGGCGGCTTCGCGGCCGCGATCGGCGGGGGGGGGGAGGGGGCGGATGGGGTTGCCGGTGTCGCGGATGCGGGCGCGGGCGCGGCGGGGAAGCGCGGCGGCGGCCTCGGGGTAGGCGAGGTGGATCTGGCGCGCCCAGCGCGAGAGCAGGCGGGTCGCCTTGCCCGGGTGCCGGTTCTGCTCCTGCAGGACGACCGGGATCCTCAGCAGCCGCGCGGCGATCCCGGCCGGGGCGCATACGTACCCCCCCGTAAGAACCACCGCGGCGGCGCCCCGTCTGCGGAAGTCGGGGACGAGCCGGGCCACCGCGGCAAAGAGCAGCCAGATCGCCCTCATATTGGCCGCGGCGGCCGACAGAATGCGTCCCCCGCGCGGGCTCCGCAGTCCCGCCACCGGGAGCAGACGGTAGCTGTAACCCAGCCCCGGCAGCTCGAGCGCCTCGATCCGCCCTTCCGTCCCCACGAAGTAGGGCTCTACCCCGGGCATGGCCGCGGCCAGCGCCTCGGCGATGTTCCGCGCGGGGTGGAAGTGTCCCGCGGTTCCGCCACCGGAGAAGACGATCACCACGGCCTGCCTATCGTCCCTCGGCGGCAGTGCGCTCGGAACGCCCTTCAGGCGCCTCCCGCGCGACGGCCAGCAGGATGCCCACGGCCGCGAGCATCGCAATCAGGTTGGTGCGGCCGAAGGAGACGAAGGGGAGCGACAGACCCGTCGCCGGGAATACCCCCAGGCCGACGCCGATGTGGAGGAAGGCCTGCAACCCGATCAGCGACGCAACCCCGACCGCCAGCAGCTCCCCGAAAAGGTCCCTGGCGCGGCGCGCCACCCGGAAGGCAATCGCGATCAGCGCCAGGTAGCAGACGATGAGGACCAGCGCTCCGACGAACCCCCACTCTTCGCCGATCATCGCGAAGATGAAGTCGTTGTGGGCCTCCGGCAGGAAGCCGAACTTCTGGCGCCCGGCCCCGAATCCGACCCCGGTCAAGCCTCCGGATCCGATGGCCACGAGGCTCTGGTAGCTCTGGAAGGACGAACCTGCCGCCACGGCCCCGGGATCGAGGAAAAGCGACTCCCAGCGTGCCGCGCGGTATCCGGCCATCAGCATCGGGGCCAACACGGGCAGTGCAAGGATCCCCAGGAGGATGAAGTGCCCGATACGCGCGCCGGCGGCAAAGACGATTACGACCCCCAACGCGGCGATAAGGCACGCGGTGGAGGTGTCGGGCTCCAGCATGATCAGCGCCACAAGGACCGCCCATCCCACCAGGAACGGCATCAGTCCGCGCCCCATTCTGTGTATCACCTGCTGTTTGCGCACGGCGAGCGCCGCGGTCCAGGCCAGCACCGCGATCTTGGCGAGGTCCGACGGCTGCACCGTGATTCCCGGGACGCGGATCCAGCGGCGGGCCCCGTTGACCTCCGGCGCGATCGACTCGGTGAAGGGCAGCACGACCACGACGAGGAGAAGAACCGAGCCGATCATCATATGGGGGGCGAGGCGCCTGAGCCATTCGGTCGGGATGCGTGCGCACACCACCATCACCACCAGCCCCAGCAGCACGCCGGCCGTCTGACGGACGACGTAGTGGTAGTGCGGGAGGTCGCCGCGCTCCGCCATCACCGAGCTGGCGCTGTGCAGGGTGAGGAGGCCAAAGAGGAGGAGCGCCACCGTGATCGCCACGATCATCGCGGGCTCCCAGCCCCTGCCGAGACCCGTCTCGGGGAGCGACCGGGGGACGGGGTTCGCCACGTCGACGGCCCAGACTCCCCGCCCCGACCGCGGACGGCGTCCCCACGCGCCGGCGAATGCGCGGCTCACCCCTCCCCCTCCCCCACCCGCGCGGCTCCCGCCAGAGCGCGGAAGGCGTCTCCCCGTTGCTGGTAGTTCTCGAACATGTCGAAGCTGGAACACGCCGGCGCGAGCAGCAGCGTGTCGCCCGGCCGGGCCAGCGCGCGCGCGGCGGCCACGACCTCCTCGAAGGGGCCGTTCACGCGGGTCACGGGGACGACGCCGCCCGCCAGCTCGGCCGCCACCCTGCCCCCCGCCGCCCCGTACGCCACCACCGCGCGCACCCGCCCCCCCATCGCGGGGAGCAGCCCGCGAAAGTCCTCCCCCTTGTCTGTCCCGCCGGCGAGCAGCACGATGGACCCCTCGAGGCTGCCGAGCGCGCTCGCCGCCGCGGCCACGTTGGTCGCCTTCGAGTCGTTCACCCAGCGCACCCCCTGCACGGTCCCCACCGGCTCCAGGCGGTGCGGGAGCGGCGCGAAGTCCCCGAACCCGGCGGCTTCTCGTCCGCGTGGCGCCCCTGACGCCGCCGCCGCCGCGATCGCCGCCAGCGCGTTGGCAAGGTTGTGGCGTCCCAGCAGCCGGAGATCGTCCGCCCGGGCCACCTGCCGGGTCCCCTCGCTCGCGCGCGAGAAATAAAGGACGCCATCCGCCAGGAACGCACCCCCGTCCACCGGAAAGGCTCCCCCATCGACTTCCCCCTGCAGCGAGAACGCGAGGTGCGTGCCCGAACGGCCCCGGGCCATCGCCATCACGGCCGCGTCGTCGGCGTTGAGCACCCACGTCGTGCGTTCGTCCCCGGCCTCGAACAGGCGCCGCTTGTCGCGGTGATACGCCTCGACGGTGGCGTAGCGGTCCATGTGGTCGACGCCGAGATTGGTCATCACGCCCACGTCAGGGGTGAGGTCCCGGATGTCGGCCAGCTGGAACGACGACAGCTCGAGCACGACCCGGTCCGGAACGGGATCCACCCCTGCCAGGGCGGACGCGGGGGGGCCGAGGCCTCCGCCGATGTTCCCCCCGAGGGCCGCGTTCACCCCGCCCGCGCAGAGCAGGTGCGCGCAGAGCGCAGCGGTGGTGGTCTTCCCGTTCGTCCCGGTCACGACGGTCAGTGGACTCGCGATGAACCGGCTGGCGAATTCAGGCTCCGATACCCAACCGACGCCCCGAGCTCGCAGAGCGGCGAGGACGGGCGCTCCGGGCGGGATTCCCGGGCTGACCACGACGGTGTCGGCCGCGGCGATCGTGCCGACATCGTGCCCGCCGAGGCGCACATCCGCTCCGAGGGCACGGAGAGCGGCTCCACGAGCTGCAACTGGGTCTTCGCTCTTCGAATCCGTGACATGAACTTTCGCTCCTTTCGCCAGAGCCAAATGGGCAGCGGCCTCTCCGCTGGCACCCAGCCCGATTATTGCAACCCGTTCCCGTTTCCCGGTCTCCACAGCGTCATCGCAGCTTCAGCGTGGCGAAGCCGACCATCGCGCAGAGGAGTCCCAGGATCCAGAACCGGACCACGATCTGTTCGTTCCTCCAACCCAGCATCTGGAAGTGGTGATGGATCGGAGCGCACTTGAAGACGCGCCGGCCTTCGCCGTGGCGCCATTTCGTGTATTTGAAGTACCGCGTCTGGATGATCACCGAGGCCGCCTCGGCCACGAAGACGCCGCCGACGGCCACCAGAAGCAGTTCGGCCTTGAGCAGGACCGCCACCCCCCCGAGCGCCCCGCCCAGCGCGAGCGAGCCCGTGTCGCCCATGATCACGCGGGCGGGCTGGGCGTTGAACCACAGGAACCCCAGCACGGTGCCGGTGATCGCGGCGGCGAAGACGGCCAGCTCTCCGGCGCCGGGGAGGTAGAGCAGCCCCAGGTAGGCGGAGGTGTCCACGCGCCCGATCACGTACGCGAAGACGCCGAAGGTTCCCATCGCGATCGCGGCCAGCCCCGGCGCAAGCCCGTCCAGCCCGTCGGTCATGTTCACCGCGTGGGTGGCGCCGTTGATGACCACCGTCACCCACAGCAGGTAGGCCACCGGAGTGAACACCAGCAGCCACTCGTCGAAGAGCGGCAGGTTGGTCGTCGTTGCCCCCGCTGGCGAGGCCGGGCCCCAGTTCATCAGCCAGATGCCGAGCGCCAGTGCGAACAGGATCGACCCGGTCCACTTCCAGGCCTGCACCAACCCCCGCGGCGAACCGCGCACGACCTTGAGGTAGTCGTCCAGGAAGCCCAGGCCGCCCATCCAGAGCATGATGACGAGTCCGGTCACGGCGTACTGGTTGGCCAGGTCGGCCCAGAGCAGCGTGGCCACGGTGACCACCCCGACGATGAGCACCCCGCCCATGTTCGCCTTGCGGTCCCCGGGGGGTGTGTCGGCCAGCTTCGACCGGGGCACGTCCACGATGTCCTTCCTCTTCAGCCACTCGATCACCGGGCGCCCCAGAAGCAGGGTGAGGATCAGGCCCGTGGCCATCGCGCCGGCCGCCCGCACGGTGATGTAGTTGAATAGGTTGAAGACGATGTGGACGTCCTCGAGGCTGGGCAGCAGGTGATGGAGCATCAGGCGTCCCCCTCCCCGCCGCCCAGCGATTCCAGCACCGGGATGGCGCGTTCGAGGCGCACCCCGCGCGACGCCTTCAGCAGGATCGTGTCGCGGGGGCCGACCAGTTCGGGGAGACGGTCCGCGAGTTCGTCCACGTCGTGCACGAGGTGGACGCGGTCGGCGGCGAGGGGTGCCAGCTCGTCCGCCAGTTCCGCGGCCGCGCGCGCGAAGGCGCCGGTCAGGACGTAGCGGTCGATGCCGGACCGCAGCGCCGAGGCGAGCGTCTCGCGGTGGATAAAAGCGGAGCGCTCCCCGAGTTCGAGCATGCTCCCGAGCACGGCGACGCGGCGGCCCTCGGCGGCCATCCCCTTCAGGGTGGTGACCGCGGCCGCGACCCCCGCGGCGTTGGCGTTGTAGCAGTCCACCAGCAGGGTGAGGCCGCCGGCCCGACGCACCTCGCCGCGCATTGCGCCCGGGCCGACCGAGGAGACCCCCGCGGCCGCGCTGGCTGGGGGCACGTTCAGGCGGCGCGCCACGGCGAGCGCGAGCAGCGCGTTGTGGACGTTGTGCGCGCCCGGGATCCGCAACCGTACCGGGTGGTCCATCCAGGAGAAGGTCCACGTGCCGTCGGGGCGGCGGCGGGGGGCGGCGGGGCGGAGGTCCGGGTCGGCCGCGGACGACCAGCCGGCCACCGATACGTCCGGGTGGATGGTGCGCGCGGCGTGGGGCAGTTGGGCGGGTTCGTCGCCGACGATGGCGGCGGGGGGGGCGGCCGAGGCGCCGATGGGGCGCAGCAGGTCCAGCTTCTCGTTGAGGACGCCGCCGAGGTCGCCGAGGCGTTCGACGTGCGTCTCTGAGACGGTGGTGACGACCCCGATGGCGGGGCGCGCGATGCGGGCCAGCTCGGCAATCTCGCCGGGCTCGTTCGTGCCCAGCTCCAGCACCAGGGCGGTGGCGGTCTCCGGCATCGAAAGGATGGTCAGCGGGGCGCCGACGCGGTTGTTGCGGTTGGCCTCCGTGCCGTGTGCCCGGTGCGAAGCCGCCAGGGCGCCGAGCGTGAGGTCCTTGACGGTCGTCTTCCCCGACGAGCCGGTGATGCCCACGACCGGGACGGCCGACTGGAGGCGCCGGTGGAGGGCGAGGTCGCCGAGGGCCTTCAGGGTGTCGGGGACCCGGTAGAAGGGGACGGGGCACTCCCCGGGATCGCGGTCGGCGACGACCGCCCCGCAACCGGACTGCACCGCCCGCGCGATGAAGTCGTGGCCGTCGAAGCGCTCGCCGCGAAGTGCGACGGAGACATGGCCGCGCCGGAGGATGCGGGTGTCCGTGCAGATGCGCTCGTAGGCGCGGGGGGGGTCGGGGGGGGGGAGGGGGTCGCCTCCGGGCAGCCCGAGCGCGCGGCAGACCGCGGAGTCCGTCCAGCGGAAGGTCGCGGGCATCATCCGTCCCTCCCTCCCGCCAGGCAACCCTGCACGATGCGGCGTTCGTCAAAGGGGTGCTTTTCGGTGCCGACGACCTGGTAGGCCTCGTGCCCCTTCCCGGCGAGCAGCACCGCGTCGCCCGGCCGCGCCTGCTTCAGCGCCCAGCGAATGGCCTCCAGCCGGTCCACGATCTCCACCGAATCGCACCCGGCGACGCCCTCGGCGACCTCGGCCACGATGGTCGCCGGGTCCTCCGTGCGCGGGTTGTCGGAGGTGACGACCGCGATGTCCGCGTGCCGCGAGACGGCCGCCCCCATCTCGGGGCGCTTGGTCGGGTCGCGGTCCCCGCCGGCGCCGAAGACGACGATGAGGCGGCCTGCGACGAGCGCCTTGAGCGTTCCGGCCACCTGGTGCAGGGCGTCGGGGGTGTGGGCAAAGTCGACGAAAACGTCGAAGGGTTCGCTCACGATGCGCTCCAGCCGTCCCGGCACGGGCGAGGCGTCGGCCAGCCCGGCGGCCACGGCCTCGAGTGGCTGGTCCAGGGCGAGCGCGCACGCCGCGGCGCAGAGCGCGTTGTAGACATTGAACCGCCCG
>JAPOOQ010000407.1 GCA_026713345.1 Gemmatimonadota bacterium
ACCCTGCGCTCCCCCACCTTCACCAACAAGCCGGGGAGCAGCCCAGCCCAGGACGCGTCCTTCAGCAGCTTGCAGTCCGGCCAGTTGGATGCCCCTCAGCCCAGCCGCGCGTCACTCCGGTCCCTCGCGCTTCCCGGATCGCGCTTCCGGCCGGCCCCAGCCGCGGAGGCACGAGCCGCGAGTCGCGTCGCCCAACTGCGCGCAAGCGCTCACGCGACCCTGCACCCTCCCGCATTCACCCGATCACGCGGGGTTGTGTATTGGCAGCGGTCATCGCGGGGCAACCTGCGGAAACCGACGTAGGGATGTCATGTCGGCATGGCAGAATGTAAGGTTGGCATTACATGTTCCATCATCAAGGGCATTCGGCAGGAGTGCGCGCCAATGCCACAAGACCTCATCACCCACAAGGAACCCCATGCGAAACCTATCCCGACTCCTCATTGCAGCCCCTTTGTTCCTTCTGACCCCGGCCCCAACTGCTGCTCAGACCAAGCTCGGTATCACGGGCGGATTGAACCTCGCGTCGGTAGACATTTCAAGTGAATCCGGCCTTGTCCCGGACTTCGAATCCGTCACGCGATTGTCGCTCGGTCTGTCGGCCACGATTCCCATTTCGGAGACCTGGGGACTTCAACTGGCCGGCGGCTATTCCCAGAAGGGCGCGATGTCGTCGTTCACCGAGGACGGTGCGAACGTCGAATCAACGCTGAAGATGGACTACATCGAGTTGGCCGCGCTCGGAATGGTGCACCTACCGGTGTCCGGTGAACGAGTGTCGGCACACCTGCTCGCCGGACCTGCGCTCGCTCTCGAGACGTCCTGCGGCATTTCCGCCCAGGCGAGCTTCATGGGAAGCGATTTGGAAATCAGTGAGGACTGCGACGATAGCGGGCCGGATCGATCGAACTTCGACGTGGGCCTGGCCGGAGGCGGCGGTATCGAGATCGGCCTGTCCGACGCGCTGGGCGTGTCGCTGGACGCCCTCTACACCTTCGGATTCCTGGACATGGACAAGGCCGACGACGACTCGCTGAAGCACCGGGTGCTGAGTCTTCGGGTTGGGCTGGTGTATTCGATTGGGTGAGGCGACGCTAAAGCAACCGGGGTACTAGCGAAGCCGAGGGCGATCACATCAGAGACCGCAACCATGGAGCGACGATGGACCGGGCGGCAACGGACGGGATGACACGGGACGAGGAGCTGGTCAAGCTGGTCGGAGATTCGGGATTCCTGCGGTATCACGGGGAGTACGCGAAGCGCCGCGCGTTCAACGCCTTCGATGTGCTGCGCTATGCGGAGTACGAGATTCGCCACAGCAACGTGATGGCCTGGCTGCTGGATCCCGGCGAGACCCACGGGATTGGTCGGGGTTTTCTGGAGTGGTTTCTGGGCCAGGCGAGGTTACCCGGGAAGTTGCCCGCAAAGATCGTGCGCGGCGACGGAGGGCAAACGGTGCGGGTGGAGCGGGAGCTGCACTATGTGGACGTGACGATCTTTCTGGAGAGCGATCAGGGTCGGCACATTGTCGCGATCGAGAACAAGCCGGGGTGGGCTTCGCCGGAGCACTACGACCAGGTGCGCGCCTACGCTGCGGTGTTACGGGAGAAGTATCGAGGCCACGAGATTCACAACGTGCTGCTCTCCTCGTCGCGGGAGGGAATCGAGGACGAGGACGAGATTGCGCATGTGAGCTGGCGGGATGTGGGCGCGCAGATCGAGACGATGCACGACGCGGGCGTCTTCGGGCAGGGGGAAGTGGCCGCCTTCATTCGGCAATACCTCGTGGCGGTCGGTCGGATGATCGGCCCGGAGGAGAGCGACGCGGACTACTTCAGGAAGCTGCTGGACAACCACCATTCGCTGCTGAAGCACATGTCCGGTGTCCTTGGCGACGAGGGGGGAGACCACAAGGTCCGGGCGATGGTGCCGGAGCGTCATGCGCACTACCGCGACACCGTGGTCCGGCTGGCGAAGGACTTCGAGCAGGAGCCGACCCGGTTGCGGGACGCAGTTCGAGAGATGCTGACGAGCCGGGGGATCAAGACAACGAAGCTCGGGCAATGGCTGAATTGGGAGCTGGAAGCGGCGCAGGCGCTGGGGATTCCCTGGTGCTTCCGGTGGCAACTGGCTTTCCAGTATCGCCAGATTAGTGTGTTGCTGGAGGTGCGATCGCATTGCCGAAAAGCGGTGAAAGACCTGCTGGCCTTCGTGCGCGAAACGCCGATGGACCGCCATCGCCGCGACAGGTATCCGATGAGACCCAAGGATTTCGGCTACTTCAACGTCTATCGCCACCAGCTCGTCGGCGACGAGATCCTCTCTGGAACGTCAACCGCGGCGGTCACGGAGGCCGTGCGGCAAGCCGTGACTGAATTCCTGGACGCGGAGGATTCGGACTACACCCGCATCAACGACTACTTCCGGTGCTTGGCGTTTCGGCCCGAGGCGGCTGCCGCGGCCGTGGCGGAGAAAGCGGAGTAGGCCGGGTACTCGCGGTCAGCCGTGCACGTCTCGACGCGTCCGCGCCGAGGTCGGTGCACAGGCGCCGGGGCAGGAGCCAATGCCGGGTTATCTTTGAGCCCCATGCATTTCCAACAGCAAGGAACAGGAGTGTACCTAGGTGACGGATCAGCCTCTCTCGCGCCTTGAGCGCGTCGACCTAAGGACGATCTGGACGAGCGAGCCGGGGGAGTTCACGCCTTGGCTCGCCGAGCCGGACAATCTCCAGACACTCGGGGGAGGGGTCAAG
>JAPOOQ010000408.1 GCA_026713345.1 Gemmatimonadota bacterium
GCCGTCACCGTCTCCATTACCATCACCGTCGCCATCGCCATCCCCGTCTCCGTCGCCATCACTGTCGCCATCACTGTCCTCGTCCCCATCGCCATCACTGTCCTCGTCCCCATCGCTATCGCCACCACCGTCTCCGTCACCATCACCGTCTCCGTCCCCATCACCGTCCCCGTCGCCATCTTCGTTACCGTCGCCATCACCGTCCCCGTCACCATCTTCGTCGCCATCACCATCCCCGTCATCACCGTTCCCGTCATCACCGTTCCCGTCGCCGCCACCGTTGTTCACGCCGTCGTTATCGACGAGCGAGACCATCGCCGTTGACGGGTTGTCCGCCATCACACCGCAACCGATGGCGCCGATGGTCAGCGCGACCGACTCCTGGTCGTCATCGGCTTCGTCGTCTTCAGCCATCACCGTAATGGTCGACCGCGTCTCACCTTCGTCAAAAACGACCCCATTCTCCAGATAGTCTCCTTCGTGCATCAAAACGAAGTCTTCGAACTTGGCTCCTCCGTACGTCTCGATTTCGATCGGGACATAGACGGTGGTCGCGGGATTCCCGGTCAATTCGAGCTCCACCTGCGCCGGGGAGCCACCCTCCGTTGCCTCGTAGTTGGCCTTCATGAAGGACACGGCCAGGTCTGGATAGGTAGGCGGCGGGTCCGTAGCGGTCAGCTGGATCTGAACCGTATCGCCTCTGGACCACTGGACCGTACTCGGGCCGAGCCACTTGAAGCTGGCGCCGCACCCATTCCTGTGGTACGCCGCGCTCAGTGGGAGATTGACGGATCCCACCGAGAGCGTCATGCCCTCGTGGTTGGGGAGCGCGGCGTCCACGTGGAAGGACAGGTCCTTCAAAACAGCGTTTCGCCAGAGACCCCTCACCCGGATGGGGTGACCGTATGTGAACTGGTCGCTGCTGATCGAACCCCACCGTTCGTAATCGTTCGTCCATCCGTCCCAACTCACCCCCCACCTGCAATCTTCGCCGCTCAGTTGGCAGTTGTCGCCGACGATCATCTCGGCGGACCAGATGATTCTCGCCTGGCCCTGGAGGACCGTGTTTCCGCCGTATCCGGGAAGGGTCGCAAGTGCGAGAATGGCCCCGAGGAGAGCAAGGACGCCGCGATTGCGGCCCGATCGTCCCTGTCGAGATGTCACGGCTGGCATCCGCAGGGAAGCCGACACCGACCGGGCGGCGGTGTGTGGGAGTAGGTGACGGGGGCACCTCGACAGGGGCCGACCACCACTCCCGGCAACAGGCCCATCATTAATTCCAGCAAAGCGCAACCCCGCGACGAAGCGTCCATCCTGAATGGTAAACAAATGTTTATTTCCCAGCAAGGCAATCCCCCCTCACCCCAGTTATCCCCATTGACGGCACCGGCGAGCAACCGGCGGTGACCAAAATCCGCCCCCGCCTCCCCCCGAGTCGGCATTAGTCCGACTACATACGACTACTCGGTCATTCCATTGCAGCCGCAACTGTCTTCCAGAAGTCCGTGGACGTTGGGCCCATGGCACTCAAGCGGTCTCCCACGGTCTCCTGGCGGGATTCCTACCCCGATCCGTTCGAAAGGATCCCCCCGAGCCGCGCTCCGCTTTCAGCCCACAGCTCGCTCCCGCGGTCAGCCCCGGATCCGGCGGGCCTGCGCCCTCCCCATCCCCATCGACAGCGCGATCCACATGGCAGCGAGAGGCGCAGTCGACATCGCCACCCACGCCAGCGTCAACCCCAGCACCGCGAACAAGCCGTCGATCCCGGCTCCGGCGGCGTCCCCGAAACGGTACAGGAAGACATCGACGACGGGCTTCGCCTTGTACTTCTCGGACGGCGTCACCACACCGAAAAGCGTCTCCCGGGAGGGCCGTGAAATGGCGTAACGGGTCGCCCGGTGCAAGGCCTGGAAGATCAGCATGACCCCGTAGACCGGCCAGACCGCAAGCACGACGAACCCGGCCAGGGTCACCAGAGGAAGGATCGCCAGCGTCCAGCCCACCCCCACCTTGCGGATGAGGTGGGTGGTTATGAACACCTGCGTGATGAGGGTCAGGAGCTGTGCGACGTAGTCGAACAGTGCGAAGCTCGCCACCAGCTGGCTGAAGGTGTCCGACTCGTTCAGGATGATGTTCGCCTGGGTGAAGTAGATGATGGTGTTGCTGACCGCCATGAACACGACCCAGAGTCCGACGCCGAGCAGGTAGGGTGAGGTGACGACGGCCCAGGCCCCCTCCCAGAAGGTGCCCCCGATCTCGCCCTCTCCGCCCGGAGCGGCCTGGCGACCCGCGTCACCCAGCGAGGAAGACTCCGAACGTCTCGCCATCCTGTCGAGCACCAGCATGACCGCCACAGCCAGGCAGAAGCAGGCGGCGCCCATGAGCATCAGGCCCGCGGGCAGGTAGGGCGAATCGGTGAGGTTGCTGATCACGTTGGCCATCCACCCTCCGACAAGCGCCCCCAGGGTGCCGCCGATGCCCACGAATGCAAAGAGCCGCTTGCCCTGATGCACATCGAAGATGTCCACCATGAACGCCCAGAAGACGCTAGTGGTGAACAGGTTTACCACGGTCAGCCAGACGTAGAAGGTGCGGCCGATACCCAGGGACAGCCCCGTCTGGGCGTCGGTGCCGATCAGCCCCCCCCCGGATCGCACATCGGCGATCAGCAGGACGGCGAACCCGATCAGGCACGCCACCACGAAGAGGTACGCGACCGGGATGAAGCGGCGCCGGTTCATGCGCGCCACCACCCCGCCGAAGATGAGCACCGCCACCAGCGCCGTGACGGAAGTCACCACGAAGAGCCAGCGCAACTCGTCCATTCCGCGCGCGACGCCCATCGCCTCGCGCACCGGCCGCAGGAAGAAGTAGCCGCACAGGACCAGGAAGAAGAAGAGCGCGGACATGCAGGCGAGAGGGAATTCGCCGCGCCTGATGTTGAGCAACCACCCCAGAAGATCCGGTTCCTGCCGTGAGTCTCCCTTCACCCGTGCACCTCCTGTGGCAACCCTTACGTTGCGTCAGGGTTTGGCACCCCGTCGCCTGCGATTGTCGATATCGTTACCGGCGAGGTGGGCCGCCGGGATTGACATCCCCGAAAAGAAGTCCGTCGGACACCAGAAGCAAGCTGCCGCGGCTGCGACTCCTGCCGCGGTCCGCCGCGCCGCAAGCGGTTGCCCGTGTTCAACCGCTCTTGCTGGCCATCCTGCCTCGCCGCACATTCGTCGCGTGAATCCTCCCCCGCCAGATCCCTCACGTTCGAATCCCGGCACCGGCCTGCTGGCAATCCGCCTCACGGGTGTCCGCCCCGAAGAGGCCCGCATCGTCCTGCTGTCGGCCGCGTACTTCTTCTGCCTCCTGTCGGCCTACTACGTGATCCGCCCCATCCGGGACCAGTTCGGCGTCGCGGGCGGGCCCCAGGACCTGCCCCCGCTTTTCACCGCCACGCTGGCCGTAATGCTCATCGCGCATCCGGTCTTCACGTCCATCGTTTCGCGGTGGCCGCGGAGGAGGTTCGTAACCGTCACCTACCGCTTCTTCATGGTGTGCTTGCTGGCTTTCTACGTCCTTCTTCAGGCTGTGCCGTCGGGCAGCACCCCGTGGGTGTGGGTGGGACGGTCCTTCTTCGTGTGGACCAGCGTCTTCAACCTCTTCGTGGTCTCCGTCTTCTGGTCCTTCATGACGGACATCTACCGGGAGCGAGACAGCCGGCGCCTTTTCGGTCTCATCGGCGTCGGCGGGACACTCGGCGGGATCGTCGGATCGTCGATTACGGCATTCCTTGTCGAGGTCGTCAGCGTGCCGAACCTGTTCTGGTTCTCGATTCTGCTACTCGAGGGCGCGGTTCTCTGCGTCAAGGCGCTGGACCGCCGCGTCGGCGCACAGTCCGGCCCGAAAACGGATGGCGGACGCGATGGTCCCCGTCCCGCGCCCGGCTCCGTCATCGGCGGCTCCGCCCTCGAGGGCATCAAGCGGGTCGCATCCTCGCCCTATCTCCTGGGCATCTGCGCCTTCATGCTGCTCTTCACGTTCGGGTCCACCTTTCTGTACTACATGCTGGGCGAATTCGTCTCGGGGATCTTCGTGGCGCCCGAGGCAAGAGCCGCGGTCTACGCCCGCCTCGACCTCGCCGTAAACACGCTGACGCTCGTCACGCAACTGTTCCTCACCGGGCGCATCCTCAAGTGGCTGGGTGTCGGGCTCACCCTGGCAATCCTTCCGCTTGTCAGCATCATCGGCTTCCTGTCGCTGGGTGCGGCACCGATCTTCGCGGTCTTTGTGGTTTTCTGGGTCCTCAGGCGTGGTGTGAACTTCGCGGTCGCGATCCCGGCGCGCGAAGTGCTCTTCACCGTGCTGCGCCGCCGGGACAAGTACAAGGCCAAGAACTTCAACGACACCGTGGTCTATCGCACGGGCGACCTGGCAGGCATCTGGTCGTTCAACGGCCTGGGCGCACTCGGCCTGACCACGGCCGCGATGGCATGGTCGGTGGTGCCGGTGGCGGGGGTGTGGCTGGTGGTCGCGCTGTGGCTGGGGAGGCGGCAGAAGGGGCTGGCGGGGGGGTAGACGACCCTCACCCCCCCTAAAACGCCGAAACCCCCGTGATCGTCTGTCCCAGGATCAGCGAGTGGACATCGTGCGTCCCTTCGTACGTGTAGACCGACTCCAGGTTGGCCATGTGGCGCATGGACGAGTACTCGGCGAGAATGCCGTTGGCGCCGAGAAGCCGACGCGCCTCGCGGGCGATGTTGCATGCCATGTCGACGTTGGCGCGCTTCGCGAGGCTCACCTGCTGCGGGGTCATCGTGCCTTCGTCCTTGAGGCGCCCCAGTCGGTGGCAGAGAAGCTGGCCCTGCGTGATCGAGGTCAGCATGTCCGCGAGGCGCACCTGCTGGATCTGCTTGCCGCCGATGGTGCCCTCGAACATGACACGGGTGCCCGCGTAGCTCGCCGCTTCGTGGAAGCAGCCCATCGCCGCCCCGACCGCGCCCCACGAGATGCCGTAGCGGGCCTGGGTCAGACACATCAGGGGACTCTTGAGGCCGGTCGAACCCGGCATCAGCGCGTCTTCGGGCAGGTGAACGTCGTCCAGGACCAGCTCGCTCGTGTCCGACGCCAGCAGCGACAGTTTGCCCTTCTGGTCGCGGGCGCTGAAGCCGGGGGTATCGGTGGGGACGACGAAGCCGCGGATGCCCTTCGTGTCGCCGGGCTCCCGGGTCTGGGCCCAGATCACCGCGATGTCGGCCATCGAACCGTTCGTGATCCACATCTTGGTGCCGTTGAGCACCCAACCGTCGGCGGTGCGGCGGGCCCGGGTGATCATGCCGGCCGGGTTGGAGCCGTAGTCGGGCTCGGTGAGGCCGAAGCAGCCGATCCTGTCGGCGGATGCGAGGGCGGGCAGCCAGGTGCGGCGGTGCTCCTCGCTCCCGAAGGCGTGAATGGGGTACATGACGAGCGCGCCCTGGACGGACGCGAAGGAGCGGATCCCGGAATCGCCGCGCTCCAGCTCCTGCATGATGAGACCGTAGGCGACGTTGTTCAGCCCCGCGCAGCCGTACTCCTCGGGCAGATTCGCCCCCAGCACCCCCAGCTCCCCGATCTCGGGGATCAGTTCGGTGGGGAAGCGGCCGGCCACGTAGGCGTCGCCGATCAGCGGAACGAGCCGCTCCTCGACCCAGTCGCGGATCGTGTCGCGCACCATGCGCTCCTCTTCCGTGAGGAGGGCGTCGATATCGTAGAAGTCCAGGCCTTCGAACCTTGCGGCCATTGCAAGTGTCTCCTGTGGGTGCCCGTGGAATCTGCCCTCAGCGGGGCCGTTTGCGGAAGCGCAGGCGGCCGTACCAGAACTCGGTAGCGATTCGCGAGCAGAGCCAGAAGGCGGCCAGCACGGCGCCGATCCAGCCGCCGAGCAGGATCGTCGGCTGCACCACGAGAAAGATCCAGGCCGCGAGTGCCACGGCAATCCCCCCGCCAAACTTCCACCCCACCCGCTTCGCGCTCGCCCGCGCCGCCGCAATGCACTCCTCGCACCAGAGGTGCCGGTCCAGCTCGGTCGAGCGGAAGACCTCTTCACAGCTGGCGCAGGAGAAGTCGCCCGCGATGTCCGGGAGCCGCCCGGCCCGCACCCCGATCACGGCCGCAGCCCCATCACGCCCGCAACCCCATCACGCCAGCGCCCCGATCACCGCGCGCGTGAACGCCGCCGTCCCGTCGCGGCCGCCCATGTCGCGCGTCCGGGCCACCCCGCGGCGGATCACCCCCGTGAGCGCCCCCCTCACACGGGACGCGGTCTCCGCCTGGCCCACATGGTCGAGCAGCATGCACGCCGAGAGGAGCAGCCCGGTGGGGTTGGCCACGCCCTCCCCCGCGATATCGGGCGCCGACCCGTGCACGGCCTCGAAGACCGCGTGCGTCTCGCCGATGTTCCCCGCGGGCGCGAACCCCAGCCCCCCCACGAGCCCCGCCATCAGGTCGCTTAGGATGTCCCCGAACATGTTCTCCATCACGAGCACGTCGAAGCGGTACGGATCGAGCACGAGGAACATGGCAGTCGCGTCGATGATCCGGTCCTCGAAGCCGACCCGGTCCTCGTAGTCGGCGGCCATGCGCTGTCCGACCTCCAGGAACAGCCCCTGGGTGTGCTTGAGGATGTTGGCCTTGTGCGCCAGCGTGACCCTCCCGCGGCCGTTCGCCACCGAGTAGTCGAAGGCGAAGCGGACGATGCGCTCGCAGCCGTACCGGGTCGTGATCATGACCGATTCGGCCGCCGCCCTTGGGTCGCGGTCCATGCCGATGAAGTGCTCCACGCCGACGTACAGGCCCTCGGTATTCTCGCGGATCAGGACCAGGTCGATGTCCTCGTAGCGTCCTCCCGGGAGGATCGTGCGCACCGGCCGCACGTTCGCGTAGAGGTCGAACCGCTTGCGGATCGCGACGTTCACGGAGCGGAAGCCGGATCCGGA
>JAPOOQ010000409.1 GCA_026713345.1 Gemmatimonadota bacterium
CCGCAGCCAGCGCGGGATCGCCCGCCGTCTCACCCGGAAGGAACCGGGTGTTCTCGAGCAGAAGCACCGACCCGCCGACCATCCCGGCCACAGCGTCCCGCACGGCGTCACCGCCGACGTGCGGCAGGAAGACAACCGGCGCTTCCACCAGTCCGTCCAGGCAATCCGCCACCGGGCGGAGGGTCAACTCGGACCGCATTCGCCCTCCGGGGCGACCCAGATGGGAAAGGATCACCACCCTGGAGCCGGCTGCGACAAGGTATTCTATCGTGGGGATGGTACGCTCGATGCGCGCCGCGTCCGCCACCCGCCCCCCGTCGAGCGGGACGTTGAAGTCGGCCCTCAGCGCGACGGCCGCCCCGCGGAGCAGATCGGCGTCGACGTCCTGGAGGGTCTTCGGAGCGGAGAGTGGAGGACGCTTCAATTGCTCAGCGGGATCCTCAGGGCCGCGGATTCGGGCTCGACCACCACCTCGGACGCGTTCGGCAGGAACCGGATCGGCAAGGTGACCCAGGTTCCCACCGCGACACCCAGCCGCGTCGCCGGCTGGAACCGCAGGGCCCGGGCAGCTCTCACCGCGGCCCGGTCCAACTCGGCCAGCCCGGATGAACTGTCGATCTGGACGAGTTCGGTGGCACCGGCGGGATTCACCCACACGAGGATCTCCACGGTACCGCCAACGCCCCTTTCCTGCAGCAGGGGCGGATACTCGTCAGCCACGATGCGCCGGGCCGCGTCCCGGTCCGCCAGCATCGGGAGCGAGGCAAGCACCGAATCCTCAACGACGAACTGCGGCACGGGCTGGATGGGACCGGACAGCCCTACGGCGCTGATCGTCCGGGGAACCGACCCGTCCCGCGGCGACCCAACCGGACCTTCGAACCCCCCGACCTCCGCGGAGTCAGTGCGAAACGGTCGCATCAGAGCAGACCGCGTATATGGAAACGACAGGGAGCCGCCCACCACGAGCACGATCGCTGCGGCCCACCCCCACCGGAACCGTCGCGGAGTCGCAAGCGGCCGGACCGCACCGCTACGCAGGCGATCGAATTCCTTCACCAGTTCGGAACGCAACTCGGCGCCGAACGAACACCTCTCGTCAATTGCGATCCCGCGCAAGGCCCTGTCCAGCGCCTCGATTTCGGCCGGCTCCGGTCGTCTCCCTCCCAGGCGTCCCTGCCGCGGTGTCATCTTTCCTCCCTCTGGCTGCGGGGGGCCTCGACTGCGGCCTTCAGCCGCGCCAGGGCACGATGCATCCTGACGGCGACCACGTTGCTGCTTGTGCCAAAAGCGTCGGCGATCTCGGCGTTCGCCAGCCCGGCTCCGTATCTTAGCGACAGCACCTCCTGATCGGCTGCCCGCAGCGTGGCCGCCGCGTTGAGGAGGCGGCTGACCTGCTCCTCCCGCAGGATCCGCTCCTCCTGCGACGGCGCCTGGGACACCAGATCCGGCACCCGGTCCAGCGAGACCTGCAGCGACCTGCGACGCCGCAATGACCGGAGATGGTCGGTCACCGCGTTGCGCGCTATCCGTAGCAACCACGTTCTGGGCGCGGCGCGGCGCCGATCGTAACCGTGGAGTGAGCGCAGCGCCTTCAGGAATACGTCGGACGTGATGTCCTCGGCCAACTCGCGCGTTGCGACCCGGAAGCGCACGTACCGGTACACCGACTCACGATGTTCCCGGAACCACGCGTCGAAGTCGTGGGGAAGATCGGACCGCGATCCGCGCGGGTCCCGCGGCCGCGCGGGCGCCTCGGTGGCTTGCGGTTTGCTGGGGGTGTCGGTCTTCATGTCAATCTATCAATACGACGGCACGCGCCCGGGCTTACCGGAACGAGGCGCGTCGCTCCTTCCCCCGCGGTGCGAGCTACGCGTTTGCAGGCAAACATCTGCCAACGTATCCGACCAGGTCGACCACGCGCGAAGAGTACCCCCACTCGTTGTCGTACCAGGCCAGCACCTTGACCAGGCGGTCATCCATGACGGACGTGCTCGGCGCGTCCACGACCGAACTCGCCGAGTCGCCGGTAAAGTCCACCGAGACGAGCGGTTGCTCCTCCACCCGCAGTATCCCCGCCAAGTCGGCTTCAGCCGCGGCCCGGAGGGCGTCATTGACCTCGTCGGCCGTAACACCGGTCTCCAGTTCGGCAACCAGGTCCACCACCGAGACATCCGGCGTGGGGACACGGATGGCCATGCCGTCGAGCTTGCCCTCCAGCTCGGGCAGAACCAGCGAAATGGCCCTGGCCGCGCCGGTGGTGGTGGGGATCATGCTGACGGCCGCGGCGCGCCCCCGGCGAAGATCCTTGTGGGGACCATCCAGAACCGCCTGGCCGCTCGTGTAGGCGTGAATCGTGGTCATGAGCCCTCGCACGAAGCCGAATCGTTCGGTGAGGACCCGGGCCACCGGCGCGAGGCAGTTCGTGGTGCAGCTGGCGTTGGATATGATGTGGTGATTGTGGGAATCGTAGGCCTGATGATTCACCCCGAGCACGATCGTGATGTCCTCGTCCTTGGCGGGGGCCGAGATGACGACCTTGCGCGCGCCGGCTTCCCGGTGCTTCGAGGCGAGCTCCCTGGTCCGGAAAAGCCCGGTCGACTCCACCACGATGTCGACCCCGAGCTCCCCCCAGGGCAGATCGGCCGGGTCCCGCTCCGAGAGGACCATGATCTCGTCGCCATCCACGACGAGCCCGTCACCGGACACTTCGACCTTGCCAGGGTAGCGGCCGTGGACGGAATCGTACCTGAGAAGGTGGGCCAGCGTTTCGCTTCCGGTCAGGTCGTTTACCGCAACGAAGTCGAGGTCGTCACGCCCGGACTGCTTGGCGGCCCTCAGGACGTTCCTGCCGATGCGACCGAAACCGTTGATTGCGACTCGAATGGACATGGGCTCCTGGAAGCCTCCGGGACGGCGGTGCCGTCGAATCAGGTGATGTCTGTGGACAGGGGGACGGTACGTGCGAATGCGTAGGCGACGACGGCCCCGGGGGCGCCGGCGCCCAACGCCTCCACCGCCGCCAGAACGGTGGCGCCCGTGGTGATGACGTCGTCCACGAGCACGACCCGGCTGCCCGCCACCACGTCCTTGAACCGCTCGGGCATAAGGAAGGCGCCACTGACGTTAGCCCGCCGCTGCATGGGATTCAAGGCGGTCTGGGTGCCCACCTGGCGCTGCCGCTCCAGACAGGGGACGACCGGCATGCTCAGCGTCGCCGCCAGCGCTTCAGCGATGACGGCAGCCTGGTTGTAGCCGCGGCGCCGGCGGTTCCGGCGGGAGGTGGGGACGGGCACTACGCAGTCGGCGCGCCTGACGGCCTCCGGCGCACGCCGGGCCATCTCGATCCCCATGAAGTCCCCGACACCGCGCCAACCCTGGTACTTGAGCGCGTGGACAAGTTCACGAGCCGGGGACTCGAGCAAGGCCAGCGTGTGTGCGCAGGCAACCTCGTCCGGCCAGTCCTTGCACTCGAGGCAGGAAGGCGCCTCTCCCGTCCCGAGCGGAGCGCCGCAGCGGTCGCAGGCCGGATGGGGAACCGGAGGCAGGCCAAGGCGGCAGTTCTGGCAGACAGGTCCCGCGCCGGCGCGCACCTCATCGGTGGCCGGACTGCCACAAGCGC
>JAPOOQ010000410.1 GCA_026713345.1 Gemmatimonadota bacterium
CCCGGCACGCGTCCCGCGCGCCGGAGCTTGCGGGCAATCCCCTTACCGGAGTCATGCCGCGTCCTGAGGTTCAGTGATGTTTCCATATGACTGGTTCTCCGCCGGTTGCCGGATCCGGAGGTTCAGGCCAGGGCCACCTTCCGAGGCCCCTTCTTGCCCTCACTGATCTCGAACAGCTGGCTGACCGATGCGTTGGAGTGGATATACTTGATTGCCCGCGACAGCAGGTCGGCCACCGAGAGCACTCTCATGCGGTCGAACCGTTTGGCGTCGGGGATGTGGATCGTGTTGGTGACGACGAGCTCGGCCAGGGGGGCGGCCGAGAGCCGGGCGACGGCCTCGCCGGAAAGCAGCGCGTGCGTGGCCGCGACGTATACGGAGTTGGCCCCCCGCTCCATGAGGGCGTGGACCGCCTGAGCGATCGTCCCCCCGGTGTCGATCATGTCGTCGGTGATGAGGCAGGTGCGGCCGGCGACCTCGCCGACGACGTTCAGCACCTCGGAGACGTTGGCGGCCGGCCGCCGCTTGTCGATGATCGCGAACGAGGCCCCGAGCCGCTTCGCGAAGCCGCGCGCCATCTTGGCCGACCCCACATCGGGCGCGATCACGACCAGGTCCGGGAGGTTCTTTTCGCGGAAGTACTTCGTGAAGACCGGCGCCGCGTAGAGATGATCGACGGGGATGTCGAAGAATCCCTGGATCTGGTGCTGGTGGAAATCGATGCTGACCACGCGGTCGGCCCCCGCCGCCACCATCAGATTGGCCACCAGCTTGGCGCCGATCGCGACCCGTGGCTGGTCCTTGCGGTCCTGGCGGCCGTACCCGAAGTAGGGGACGACGGCGGTCACGCGCGCGGCGGAGGCACGCCTGGCCGCGTCGATCAGGAGCAGCAGCTCCATGATGTTGTCGGCGTTGGCGACGGTCGGCTGGATGATGAAGACATCCCGGCCGCGCGCGTTTCGGTCGATCCGCACGAAGATCTCGCCGTCGGCGAAGTTGTAGATCGTGACGTTCTCGGAGCCGGTGCCGAGTTCGTCGGCGATTTCCTTCGCCAGCGGCCTGTTGGCGCGGCCGGCAAGGAGCAGGAGGGGGCCGAGCCCGATTTTTTCTTCCATGACCGTGTCAGGGGGTGGGGGGCGGTTCGTGCACAGCAATAAAATATAGCAAATGCGGGGTCGGGGTGTGTTGAGCCGGATGCACGCGCCTCAACGCACGGTGAAGCTGCGCGTTGCCGTTAGTGTGGCCCGTCCGGGTGCCGAGACCTCCACGACCAGCGTGTACTCCCCCGGATCCAGGCCGGAGAGACCGACCTGCAACGTCCTGAAGAGGGGTCCTGGGCTGTCCGGCCCCTCCTCCCGCCATTCGATCGAGACTTCGTCCGGCGGACCCACGAGGCGCAGCCGGCGTCCCATGCGGCGCAGGAAGCTGTCGTCCCGCTCCTCCACGCGGGCGCTGAACTGCACGACCTCACGCAGCGAGCCGAGGCCGTAGACCTCCAGGGCCACTCCCAAAGTCTCTCCAGCGTCGATCTCGCTGCCCGGCAGCAGAACCTCCGTCATTTCGTCCAGGTTGGAGGGTTCCGCTCCGCTCTCCAGAAGCACCAGGTCCGAGAGCGCGAAGAGTCCGAGCGGCAGCGGAGGAAACCCCACACCGGCCCGCAGGCGGAAGGCGCTGCGAAGCTCCGGCGCCCAGGTCTCCAGGCTCACTACTCCCCAGTCCGCCCACGGCACTCGGGCCGACAGCCGCACGGTGCTCCCGGGCTCCGTCACAGTGCGTGCGTCAGCCGCCAACGCACCGCCCTGCTCGACGAAGAGGCCGGAGAGGACCGAATCGGGGGGCGAGTCGCCAGGGGGTGGAACTCGCCACGCCGCCAC